>NZ_JAKMQP010000018.1:0-13119 GCF_025771615.1 Campylobacter sp. IFREMER_LSEM_CL292 | reverse complement strand
TTAGCAGATACTTGATAAAATGCTATAATCTTGCTTTAAATTTTTTTAAAGGTTTTTTTATGGCTGCTGATGATCAAGAGAAAACAGAAGAACCCACATCCAAGAAAATAGAAGATGCGCGACAAGAAGGAAATGTCCCAAAAAGCCAAGATGCATCTGCTGTGGCTGTACTTATTATAGCTGTGGTTGTGGTGTTGTTTATGATGCCTTTTATAGGTGAGAGAATTAGCGGTTTATATCGTTTTTATCAAAGTTTTATAGGCATTGAAATTGATTTAAAGATTTTACAAAAAATCATTATAAAAACTATGATAGAGATGTTTATTATGGTATTGCCTATTACTTTAGTAATTATGGTTGCGGGTGTGCTTGGAAATCTAATGCAGTTTGGTTTTATTTTTACTACTAAGCCCATTACTCCAAATTTTAATAAAATTAATCCTATTAACGGGCTTAAAAATCTTTTTTCTTTAAAAAAGATTATTGAAGCTTTGAAAATTATACTTAAAGTCGGTGTTGTATTTGGTATAGCTTTTGTTTTTTTATTGCAATTTATGAAAGAACTTCCTAGAGTAGAACTTTATACGATTTATCCACAACTTTTATGGCTTAGGGATAAAGCTATTATACTTGCAGCTATTGTTATCATAGCTTTTTTGATTATAGGGCTTTTAGATGTACTTTTGGTAAGGTATCAATACTTTAAAAACTTACGCATGAGTAAGCAAGAAGTTAAAGATGAATTTAAACAAAGCGAGGGAGATCCTTTGGTAAAAGGAAGAATTCGTCGTTTGCAAATGGAAGCAGCAAGGCGTAGAATGGTGCAAGATGTTGCTAGTGCTGATGTTGTGATTACTAACCCTACCCACTATGCGGTTGCTTTGCGTTATGATAGTTCCAAAGAAGCTGCACCAAAAGTTTTAGCTAAGGGGGTGGATTTTTTAGCTTTGCGTATTAAAGATATGGCATATGAATACAATGTTATGATTTATGAAAATCCTCCTTTAGCTAGAGAACTTTATAAAGCTTGCGAGGTAAATGATCTTATTCCACCAGAGCTTTTTAAAGCAGTGGCAGAGGTTTTAAGCTTTGTTTATACTTCCAATAGACAAAAATTTGCCGATAGATTAAAATAAATTTAGCTTTTTAATCAAGCTTATAATGGTCATAGTTATAGAAAGGGTGTAAATACCTAAAAGTGCTATGCGGTGGGATTTAAGATTGATTTTTTCCATGATTTTTATACCAAGATAAACTCCTAGCATAGAGCTAAATCCTACTAAGCTTCCATTTTGTAACACTTCTTTATCAATGATGTCATTATATACAAAAGAACTAATTCCTGAAATTGAAGCAAATATTACAAAAAATAAACTAAGTGGCACTACTTTTTTAGTATCATAGCCTAAAAAATAAGCTAAAATAGGGGTAATTAAAAGCCCACCACCAATTCCTAAAGATATAGCAAAAATTCCTGTAAATACGCCACAAATTAGCAAAATAGAATTTTTTAAGATATTAGAGTGGTTAATGTTTCCAATGGTGCTTTTTTGATTAAAAGCAAATTTTAAAAAGAATGCAATACTCACGCATAGAAAAATACTTGTTAAGGTTATATCTGAAAAATATGAGAGTAAAAGCCCGCTAAACATCGCACCTAAAAAGCCTCCAAAGCCTATGATAAGTCCATCTTTTAAGATTAAATTTTTCTTTTTATAGTTTAAATAGGAACCAAAAATAGAAGCAAAAATCATTTGTACAACAGAAATTGCAACAGCATGATGAGAGCTAAGTCCTAAAGTAAGCATGAAAGGAACGATAATCATACCACCACCTATGCCAAAAACCCCTGAAGCCATACCTGAAAAAATTCCTATAATCATATAAGGAAGTAAAGTTAAATCCATAATTTATAAACCTTTAAATAAAAAATATTGTAACAAAATAAAATTTATTTATCTTTAGAAAATATAATCATAGTCGATTTATGATGATTATAAAGATTTTTTGGAGTTAATATGAAATTTTGTAAAAAATGCGTTATGCCAGATACTAAGCCTGATTTGCATTTTAATGATGAGGGAATTTGTGATGCGTGTTGCTCGCAAGAAGCTAAAAATCATGAGATAAATTGGCAAGAGCGTGAAAAAGAATTTCTAGAACTCGTTAAAAAATATAAAAAACATCCTGTGTATGATTGTGTGATAGGAGTAAGTGGTGGTAAGGATTCTACCTTTCAAGTTTTAAAATGTCTTGAACTTGGACTTAATCCTTTGTGTGTTTGTTTTGAACCAAGTATTCCTACTAAAATAGGTAAAAAGAATTTAAAAAATTTAAATAATCTTGGTGTTGATTTAATCCATATCAAAAGAAATCCTTTGGTGTATAAAAAATTGGCCCGCGAAGCTTTTATAAGAACGGGTGATAATGAATGGCAAAACCATTTGGGGATTTTTACATGTGTTCCAAAAGTAGCTGTTGCTTTTGGTATTCCTTTGATCATTTGGGGAGAAAGTCCGCAGATTGAGTATGGTGGGCCAGCTAGCTCTAAAGAAAAAAACACTTTAGGTAGAGAGTGGCTTGAAGAATTTGGCGGACTTTTGGGTAATAGAATTTCTGATATGATTGGTGTTGATGGTATTAGAGAAAAGGATTTATATTTTTATACTTATCCAAGTGATGAAGAGCTTCAAAGAGTAGGAGTTACAGGGTTATTTTTGGGATATTATTTTAAATGGGATTATAAGTATAATTTAAAAATATCTAAAGAAAATGGCTTTAAAACTAGTACAAAACCAGTTGAAACTACTTATGAGAATTTTGAAAATTTAGATTGTTATTCAAATCATGTGCATGATTATTTAAAATACTGCAAATATGGTTTTGGAAGAGCTACGGATAATGCATGCTTGGATATAAGACTTGGCTATATTAGCCGTGAAGAGGGCGTGAGGCTTGTAAATAAATATGATGGAAAGCCACCTAAAAAGGCTATTAAGAAGTATTTGGAATTTAGTGGTTTTAGTGAAAAAGAATTTAAAAAAATTGTAGATTCTTATACTAATAAAAAGATATTTAAACGCGATGAAAATGGTAAATTTTTAAGAGATAGTGATGGATCATTGATAAAAAAAGATGAGTTTGTTTTGAAATGATTTGTATTGTTGATTATCATCTTGGAAATTTTAAATCTGTTTTGAAAGCTTTTGAAAAACTTAATCAAGAAGTGATTATAAGTTCTAAAAAAGAAGATATAAAAAATGCCTCTAAATTAGTTTTACCAGGCGTTGGATCTTTTAAACAAGGTATGGAAAATTTAAAAAAACTTGCACTAGATGAGCTTTTAAAAGAATGTGTTTTAAAAGATAAAAAGCCTATTTTGGGGATTTGTCTTGGTATGCAACTTTTTGCTAGTAAGGGATATGAGGGCGGAGAGTGCGAAGGGCTTGATTTTATAAAAGCAAAGGTTTTGAAATTTGATTTAAGTAAAGAAAAATTATTGCATAGTGGTTGGGATGATTTACAATTTAGTGATAAAAAAAGCAAGCTATTTGATGGAATTTTAGAAAAAAGTGATTTTTATTTTGTGCATTCTTATTATGTAGAGTGTTTAGAAAGTGTGGAAACTTCTTTTTGTGAGTATGAAAAACCTTTTTGTGCAAGTTTTGAAAAAGATAATATTTTTGCTGTGCAATTTCACCCTGAAAAAAGCCAAAATATAGGTTTGAAACTTTTGGAAAATTTTGCAAATTTAAAGGCCTAGTATGCTTAAAACAAGAATTATACCTTGCGTGTTATTAAAAGATCATCAGCTTGTAAAAAGTATCAATTTTTCTTCTTTTAGAACTATAGGGCATGTAATAAGCACAGCTAGGATATATAATGCTAGAAATGTTGATGAGCTTATAGTTTTGGATATCAATAAAAATGGTGTTATAGATTTTGAAAGCTTAGAAGATATAGCTAATGAATGCTTTATGCCTTTAACTATTGGAGGTGGGATTAGAACTTTAGAAGATATTAGAAAAGTGTTAGATATAGGTGCTGATAAAATTAGTATTAATTCTATGGCTTTGCAAGATCTAGATTTTGTCAAAAAGGTGGCAAATACTTTTGGAAGCTCTTGTGTAGTATGCTCGATTGATGTAAAAAAAGACAAAAATAAATTTAAAGTTTTTAATAATGAAATTTTAGATATTGATCCGCTAGAACTTGCATTAAAATACGAATCTTTAGGAGCAGGGGAGATACTTTTAACAAGTGTTGATAAAGAAGGAAGTTCTTTGGGGTATGATTGGGAATTACTAGAGTATTTCAAAGGTAAATTAAAAATTCCACTCATTATCAATGGAGGACTTTCTAAGCCTCAAGATGGGGTAAAAGCCATACAACTTGGTGCAAATGCATTGGCTGGTGCTTATATATTTCATTTTAGTCAATATACCCCAAATGATGTTAAAAATCATTTGCTAGAAAATGGCATTACAGTCAGACTTTTTTAGCTGCATTTTTAAGATTGTTTCGTTTTGGAATTTAAATTTATCAATTGTGTTAAATTTAAATATTTTATGTAAATTAACAACAAATGTATTATTATCAAATACTTGCAATTGAAGAAATTGATGATTTTTTATTTTGAAAACATAATATATACCAATATGCTCCAAAATTCTACCTAGCCCTGAAATTTTAGAAAAAGGATTTGCATAAAAACCAAATTCAATAGTATTATCAGAAACGATTTCAAAATTAATGCTTCCAAGAATTTGCTTATTATAAATTACACAATAATAGTCTTTAAGAGTATTTTGCTTTAATTTTTTTATAAAGTTTTTATGTTCGTATTTAGTAATATAATGTTTTTGATATAAATATTTTTTGATTTCAGGGTGATTTCTGTATAGTCTAATTTTTTCTTTTTCTTTGCGGTTTAGATTGATAAAATTTTTCAACATAATATTTTCATTATGAATAAAGTTAAAAATAATATTTTTGTTGATTATTTCATAGCTGATTAATTCATTATACCAATTAAAATTAATAGAAGATAGTTTTTCAATAATAGGTTTTTGTATATATTTCAAATAAAGCATTTTTTTATGTTTTGTTATTTTTATAGGTAAATGTTTTAAATATAAATTTAAAGCTTTTGTATTTTCTTTGAAAACACATGCGTTTAAAGTTTGAACTTTTAAAACATTGAAAGCATAGTTTTTAACTTCTTGCATTAAAAACTCACCTACGCCTTTTTTTATGCCATAAAGTCCAAATTCACATGAATTGTTAGTTATATTGATAAAATCAATCACACCTATGACATTTTCATCATCATATACTAAAAAATATTTTTTAGTTTCATTTGTTTTTAAACTAGATAAAAAGTTTAAATGTTCTTCTAGGCTAATATTTTGCGTTTTCATAAATTTAGCAATGCTTTTATCGTTACGCCATTTTAAAACAAGTTTGATTTCTTCTTGAGTCAAATGGATAAAATCTTTTAAAATTATCATATAAAATTCTCCACTTCATAGCCTTTTTTAGCAAGCCATGTTGCAAGTTTTTCTTGATTTTTAGCATAAGCTATGGCTTTAAAATTTGCTTTTAAAATTAAAGCTTCATTTACCAATGAGCTTGCGCTAATGATGAGTTTTTTGCTTTCATTCATCAATCTTGCAAGATTAGGTTGGTCAATGAGAATTTGTATATTAGGGTTTTTTTGGCTTAATTTTCGAAGTGAGTTTAGATGAGAATTTGCTTTTGTGGTAGTTATGATGATAGTTTTATTTTTATTTAGTTTATTTGCTATATCAAAGGAAATATTTTTTGGATCACTTCCTCCTATACAGATAAAATAATCATAAATTTTTTCTCTTTTTATCTTGCTTTCTTGGTAAAATTCATCGCATATTAGAGCATAGGAAAAGCCACATCTTAATTCACAATATTTTGGCACTAAATTCTCATAATCACTTTCTTTAGCATAAGCATTAACATTTAGTAAAATGTCACAAAAATGTTCTTTTATCTCATCATCAAAACTTAGAATTTTAACTCCTGTTTCTAGCTTGATGAGTTTTTCATCATCTGCAGTAATCTCATAATGATCAATAATCAAAAGATCAAATTTTTCTTTTTTGATGAGATTGATTAGCTCATATACACTAGCACTTGTTAACTCATATACAGGATAAGGAATTTCATCTATCAAAGAACCTTCTAGAGCTAAACATGCAAAAGATACATCATGATATTGCTTAGCTAACAAAAGATCTCTTTTGATATGTCCGTGTCCTATGGTGCTAGAACTATCACTTCTAAAAAGAACTTTCATTTGATTTTATGTCCATATCCTCTTTGTATAATGGTTTCTTGCAGTGGAAGTATGCTTTTATGCAAGGTTTGCTCATGGGCATCAATATGGGCTATAATTAACTCAAGCCAATCAATATGTTCTTTTATCCATAATAAAGATTTATTATACACATCATCTTCGTTTATAGGATTTAAAACATAAATTTTAGCAAGATTAAGTTCAAACTGCATGAGTAGTGGATTTAGAGTTTCGTATAATTCTTGTATGTTGTTCTTATCTTCAATGCTTGATTTAATTTCATCTATGCATTTTATTAGAATATTTAGATCTTCTTGAGTTTGGATATTTTGATATGATTGTTTTAAATTTGTTAGTTGTTCTTTAAAAATTTTATTTAAATTTTGGCAATGCGAAATACTTTTTTTGATTTTAGTATGTGCTTTAAGCATTAATTCATTTTGCTTGTTTAAAGTTGGATTTTCTAATGAAGTAAAAGGTTTTTTTAATTCTTTTGTCAATAATTTTTCACACATTTGTTTAAAAGGTTTTTCTATGGTTCCTGCAATTCTAGCACCACCTTCGGTGCAATTATAAACAACAACATCGCATTGATTAAAGCGGACAATATCACTTTCAAAATTTTGGCGGAATAAAGTCCAAGCAAAAGAACTTTGCACCACCCCTTTTCCTCCATAAGCTTCGCATTCGTATTTACCATAATCTTTTTTGTAAATTTTACCATTTTTATAGTTATCTGTTAGATAAGTATAATCGCTCGAGTGTGAAATTCCATTTTCACTATAAGCTAAATCCTGCCCGATTAAAATAAGATTTTTATGATTAAGAATTACTGCTAAATTAGCTCCCATATTAGCTACACTCCATCCAGTTGGAAGATAGCCATAAGAATGCAATTGCATAAAATTAATAAATATAGCTCCTGTTACGGAAACTAATAAATAATTTCTATTATTACTATCAAGATATTTCATTGTATTAGGGTGAGCATATGACTTTATAACAAATGTTACATCTTTATCAAAATTACCAAAATTATTATTAAAATATTCGCTTGTTAAAGTTACTCTTTCTAAAGATAAAACATAATCGGGTTTGATATTATGTTTAGCTAAGATAGGGTAAGCACTATCTGCACAAAAAATAGTTGCTTTGCTAGCGTATTGCTTTAACAATGGAAGCTGTTTAGAAAGACTTGGTCCAGTTGAAACAATGATTGCTGTATCACTCAAGTTTTTTCTTTTTTGCAAGAGCTCTTTATAATTTGGATGCGTTAACATTTTAGGAAGATTATAGGTAAATTGTTCTATACCTTGAAGTGCATCAAGTGGCAAATTTCCATATGCAAACATAGCTTTTTTAAGGTATTCTGACATATTATTATTGACTTTTAATACATCATCGTGATATCTTTCATAATAATCAGAATGTAGCTCTAAAAAATATGTTCTTGCAAAATTTAACATTGGTTGTTGTCTACATATTGATTCATAATCGGAGATTTTTAGTAAATTTGTATCAGCTATTACCAATTTAGCTTCTTGTAATTCTTTGCTAAAATCCATCACGCTAAAAGCACTATGGATAATTTCTAAGTCTTTTTCAAAAACAATAATAATCTTATGATGGGGATTTTGCAAAAGAGCTTTATATAAAATTCCATTTCCAAACCCATAAAAATATAATACAGGGTATAGACGATATTTTTCATTATAAATTTTTAACATAGCATTTAATTCATCTAAAGGGTTTTTATAAATTAGAGTATTATCTTGAGTATTTAAAAAATTTATATCTAAGCTATCATTACCTTGAATAATCTTGTATTTTGATTTTTTAATAGCTGATAAAGTTTCACTTAATTTTGTTTTTATGCTTTTGATATTTTTTTGTAGCATAATACTTCCTTATTGTATGACTAAAATTACTTTATTATACTTTAAATTTAAAAAGAAAAAGCTTATATTTAAAAGAATCGGTTATTAAAAATATATTTATGTGATTATTATGATATAATTCTTATAATTAATTTAGATGGAACTTAGACTATGAATTTAGATGAAAAATTAAAAAAACGACAAAGACTTGAAATGTCTTATTATCCTACAGAGTATATTATAAGAGTTTTATTGTTGCAAAAATTCATTTTAATACCTATTTCAAAAACACCAATAAAGCCTAATCATATAACTTTTTTTTCTTTAGTTTTAATTATTATATCTTTTTTAGCTATTTATAATCATTTTACATTTCTGGCCGGTGGTTTATATTTTATTTACTGTATATTAGATTGTTTAGATGGAATGTTAGCAAGATATAAAGACTTGCGTTCTCAGTTTGGAAGTTATTTGGACAAAGTTGTGGATCATATTGGTTTTAATGGAATTTTTATTATGGCTTATATTGCATCTTATATTAGCTTATTCGAATGTTGTTTAGTGATTATTTGTATGAATTTACATAGAACGATTTGCCCTTATTATATATTAAAAAATTTAAGAAAAATAAAAAATATAAAGCGTTTTGGAGTTAAAAAATATTTCTTAGATAGAGGTTTTATACTAGGTATTGATGCCACCTTGCTGGTAATTTTAATAAGCATTGGTTTAATTTTCAATATTTTTTCTTTGATTTGTTATTTACTTAGTTTTTTATTTATATTCGACTTAGTATATAGATTTTTTGAATTGAGATATAATTTAAAACATAATGAAAATTAAATATTATTAGTTTTATTATATTTATAAAGCATTTTAGCAAATTCTAAGTCTTCAAAAGTGTCAATATCGCAAATTTTATTTCTTGGAAGTAAAAAAGCTTTAGAATGAGATTTAAACATAAAATCTTCTTCTAGCCACGCTTCTTTTTTGCCAAAGTAAAATGCACCACCATCATGGTAAGCTTTAGTAAGATCTTGTGAGCGTTTATCGTAATTTGACTTATCAAACATATAAACTTTATTTTGATCATCAAGGTAAAAACCTCTTTGTATAGGGTATTCAAACTCACAAGCTGAAAATAAAAACTTACATTCTTCTTGACTAAATTGTTCAAAAGCTTCTTTTAAGATAAACTCATCTATAAGTGGAGCAGTTGCGTATAAGCAACACACATTTTCATAGATTTTACTTTGTTTTTCTAGAGTGATGATGGCATCTTGGATTACAGCGGTTGAACTTGCATAATCATCACTTAGTTCTTTTTTACGCACAAAAGGAGCCTTAGCACCATACTTTAAAGCCACTTCTATGATCTCATAATCATCACTTGAAATAATTACATCATCAAAAATACCCGAATTTAAAGCACTTTCTATGCTATAAGCAATCAATGGTTTTCCCAAAAAATCAATAATATTTTTTCTAGGAATACGCTTAGAACCACCGCGCGCAGGGATAATACAAAGATTTTTCCTATATTGTAAATTGTTCAATCAAGCACCTTGAGTTATTAATATTAACTGTATTATATCAAATAATTGTATTTTTATACAGTTGATTTAAACTGATAAATAGAAGTTTTATGCTATATTTTAATAAAAATTATACTAAGTTGTAGAGTAACACAAGGATGATTTATGAGAAATAGTGTTGAAAAAATTATATTTCAAGCATTAGATAATTTATCAGATGAAATTTTGGAATTAAAAACAGTGAATTCTAAATCACAATTATTTTTAGACTCTCTAGCTCTAGTCAGTCTAGTTGCTGATTTAGAAGAACTTTTAAGCGAGGAATTTAATAAAGAAATCATTTTAGCGGATGAAAAAATGATGAGTGCTAAAAATTCTCCATTTAAAGATGTTGAAAGCCTGACTGATTATATAGTTAAAAAACTCCAAGAGCAAGAATAATGCAAAAAATCATCATTATCACAGGAACTAGAAAAGGCATAGGCAAAGAACTGAGTGAATATTATTTAGCAAAAAATCATATAGTTTATGGTTGCTCAAGAGGTAAAGCAAGTATAGATCATAAAAACTACAGACATTTTGAATTAGATGTTTGCGATGAAAAAGCTGTAGTTTCTATGGTAAGAAGTGTAAAAAAAGAATTTGGAAAAATTGATATTTTAATTAATAATGCTGGTGTAGCAGCTATGAATCATATATTAACAACTCCATTTAAAAGTTTAGATAATATTTTTAAAACTAATGTCTATGGTAGTTTTTTGTTTATAAGAGAAGTTTCAAAGATTATGAGCCAAACTTATAAAAAAGAACAAGTTGCTATGCCTTATAGGATTGTAAATTTTTCTACTGTTGCGGTTGCTTTAAGGTTGGAAGGTGAAGCTATATATGCTGCATCAAAAGCAGCTATTTGTAATTTAACTCAAGTTTGCGCTAAAGAATTAAGTTCATTTGGTATTACTTGTAATGCCATAGGACCTACTCCAGTTCTTACTGATTTAATTAAAAATGTCCCAAAAGATAAAATACAAGATTTGCTTAATAAACAAACTATAAAAAGATTTGGTAATTTTCAAGATCTTACTAATGTGGTTGATTTTTTTATTAATGAAAAAAGTGATTTTATAACAGGACAAATAATATACTTGGGTGGAGTAAATGGATGAGTTTAAAAATATCTTTTTAAATAAAGTTTTTAATGAAAATCAAGAGCAACATGCTTTAATCTATGAAGAACAAAAATATACTTACAATGATTTATATAATAATACCATCAATAAAATCAATTTATTAACAAAACTTAAAAATATAAATATTGTAGGTATTGTAGGTGATTATGATTTTGAAAGTATAAGTTTATTTTTAGCGTGTATTGAGCTTAATAAAATAATTATTCCTTTTATCAATGAAAGTGAGATTGATAACAAACTTGCCGAAGTTAATTGTGATATTTTATTTAAAAACAATCAATATAAGCTACAGGAAAAACATTATAACAATCATGATTTAATCCAAAAACTTATAGATGATAATAAACCTGGTTTGATTTTATTTTCAAGTGGCAGCACAGGTAAACCTAAAGCTATGGTACACGATCTTGATAAGATTTTAAATACTTATCTTAATAAAAAATCAAAAAAACTTAATATTTTATTATTTTTAATGTTTGACCATATAGGTGGTTTGAATACTTTATTTAACTGTCTTAGTATGAATGCTTGTGCAATTGCTTTAAAAGATAGAAAAAATATTGAAGCTCTAGCTCAAACCATAGAAAAATACCAAATTTCACTCTTGCCTGCTTCACCTTCTTTGCTTAGTTTAATGTTGGTAGCAAATGTAGTTGAAAAATATAATTTAAATTCTTTAAAGCTTATTAGTTATGGCACAGAAAGAATGTCAGAAACTTTACTTGTAAAATTAAAACAAAGTTTTCCAAAAGTTAAATTTCATCAAACCTTTGGCACAAGTGAAGTAGGTATTGCTCAAACAAAAAGTTTTGGAAACTATTTTAAATTAGAAAACATAGCATATAAAATTATCAATAATGAGCTATTTTTAAAAAGCAATATGCAAAGTTTAGGTTATTTAAATGCCGATAACTCTGTTTTTACAGATGATGGATACTTTGCTACTGGGGATTTGGTTGAAGTGATCAATAAAAATGGCGAAGAATATATTAAAATTATCGGAAGAAATAAAGAAGTTATTAATGTTGGTGGAGAAAAAGTATTACCCCAAGAAGTAGAAGGTATATTAATGCAAATACCATTTATACAAGATTGTTTAGTCTATGGACAAAATAACCCTCTAACAGGCCAAAGTGTTTGTGTAAAGATTGTGTTAGAACAAAATGAAAATTTTAGCACATTAGAAGCTAAAAAAAAGATAAGAATGTTTTGTAAAGATAAATTAGCTAATTATAAAATACCAACTAAAGTGGAAATTGTACAAAGATTAGAAATTAGTGAGAGGTTTAAGAAGATTAGGAGTTGATTTTTGACTTTAGTATAGATCAAATTTGAATAAATTTTTAATTATTTTTTATGCTTAATTATGGTATATCATATTTAAAAAATAAAATTTTATGTCAAGGTTATAAATGCTCATAAATCAAACTTATTTCATAGACTCTTGTGATGATGTAGAATTAAATATAAAAAGAGAAAGTAAATTAGAATTTCAACTTATATATGATGATACAAAAGAAATTCAAGCTATAATGTGTATCATTCAAGGACTTGGTGCTGATATAAGAGATCCTGTTTTAAAATTTAATATGGAGTATTTTGCATCAAATTACAATGTAGCAGTTTTGAGTGTAAATTATCATGGTATAGGTAATCGTCCTCAAACTGGAGCACAATGGCATTTAGATGATATTGATAAACTTATTTTTGATGCAAGCTTAAAAGCTATTGACATAGAAATTCCTTATGATATATCAAAACTTAATACTTTTGAAGAATTTCATCCTGCTATGGAATATCTTAATAAAGAAATTCAAAAAAAGAAAGACGCTTGGGATTTTGATAGAGATTATTATTTAGATTTAAGTGTGAGCTTAAAACTTACAAATGATGAATATCAAAATTATGGTATTATGCAAACAATTGATATGATAAATACTTTGCTTTATGTAAAAGCGAATATTTTTAAAAATAAAGATTTAAAAACCATTGTAGTAGGGGTTTCACATGGTGCTTATATGGGTATATTATCTGCAAAGATAGCTCCGTGGACTATAGATGCAATTATTGATAATTCTTCTCATGTGACGCTTGATGGAGATGCTTGGAGATATATAGGTTTTGGAAAAGAAGTTGATTTTACTCAGTATTTTTGTTTCGGAACTTTTCACTATTTTAATAATATTAGA
>NZ_JAKMQP010000017.1:0-14080 GCF_025771615.1 Campylobacter sp. IFREMER_LSEM_CL292 | reverse complement strand
ATATTTTCCTCTATATTTTCCTCTATATTTTCCTCTATATTTTCCTCTATATTTTCTTTATCTAAGCTATCTGAAAAAACTAAATCATCTTCTGTTTTCTCTTCATCTATTAACTCACTTGTTGCATCAAACATATCATCATTTTTTAATCTATCACCTAAATTCTCTTCAAAAAAATCTTCTTGTAAATTTAAATCATCTTCACTCAAATTTTCTTCATGTTCAGACAAATCAATACCTTCTAAAAGTTCATTTCCATCCAAAGGCATATCTTTACCAACAACCTCCTCATCATCAAAATTTAGTTCATCTTCGCTCAAAGCATCTTTTTGAATATCATCCAAAATCCCATCTCCACTTAGAAGATTTATAAAATCGGTAGGTAAAAACGGTTTATACAAACACTCTATACCTTCTTTTTGTTCTAGGTTTCTAGGTAACAAATAAATCAATCTATCACATTTACTTTTTAAATCATCTAAATCAGCCTCAATATCATGATCTATAATAATTACATCATAAAATCCCTCAAGCTCCTCAATATCCTTGAGCTCCTCAAAATCATAACCTAATTTTTGAACCCCCAAACTAATTAATTTTGAAACAGCTATATTGGAATTTATTAGCAAAACCCTCATTATTATCTCCCAAGAATAAAAAATACATTATTTTAAAACATTTTTAATTATTTAATGCTTATATATTAAAAAATAACAACTCCATATGCTCAAAACTTTTTACTATTAAATTTTTAAAATATTGCATCATAATAAGTAAAATAGCAATAAGAACCGCGAAAGACAAAAATATCTTGATAGGATAACCAACCACTAAAAGATTAAATTGCGGCATAGTTTTCATAAGCATGCCAAAAATCACATCTGATAGCAAAGAAATAGCTAAAACAGGAAAAGCCATAGAAAAACCAAGCACAAAAATATTTACCATAGCTTTATTTAAATAAAGCATTAAATTTTCATGTGGATAAAATCCACCTAAACTAATATATTCCAATGAATTAGATATAAAAAGCAAAATCAAATGATGTCCATCAAAAGCTAAAAATACAATCAAAGCTAATAAATTTAAAACTTGTGAAATTACAGGAGTATTTGCACCTGTTGTGGGATCCATAACACTAGCCATTGAAAAACCCATAGTAAAAGAAATCTGCTCACCTGCCATTTGCAAAATGGCAAAAGTCATTTGCAAAATCATTCCTGCTATCATCCCAAAAATAACTTCACTTAAAAGATATAGAATAAAAAAAGAATCAGGTGTATTATTTTCAAGTTTAGCTAAAGGGTATAAAAACATTGTTAAAAACATTACCAAAGTTGTTTTTACCACCAAAGGAATACTATTATGGGAAAAAAAAGGGAAAAAAACTATCAACCCGCTCATTCTAGCAAACAAAAGCATGAAAATAACTACATTTTCATCACCTAAATATTTAACAAATTCCATGGTTGTTTAAGTGAAAAACCTTATCACATTTTTTAGCAAGCTCTTGATCATGCGTAACAAAAATTAAAGCTGCATTGTTTTCTTTGATATAATCAATCAAAATATCCATTACATTTAAAGCATTTTTAAAATCTAAATTTCCGGTAGCCTCATCTGCAAAAATAATTTTTGGCTTCTTGCTTAAAACCCTAGCTATACTTACTCTTTGCTGTTGTCCACCGCTTAATTTTGTGATTTTTTGATTCATTAAATCTGCAATATCAAGTTTTTTTAATAATTCATAATCAATATTCTGGCCGCTTAAAACACTCGCAAGTTCTATATTTTCAAAAGCCAAAAAACCTTTAAATAAATAATGCATTTGAAAAATAATACCAAAATCTTTTCTACGAATTTCCAGTAAAGCATCATCATCTAAGTCGTATAAATCTTGATTATTATAAAAAACTTTTCCCGATTGAGGTTTTAATAAGGTAGATAAAATATGCAAAAGAGTAGATTTACCACATCCACTGCTTCCGCATACTGCAATACAATCTTTTGTATTTAAAGTAAAATTTAAATTTTCAAAAAGCGGAATATCAAAACTATGGTTTAAATTTTCCGCTTTTAAAAGTTCCATTTTTAACCAATTTGTGCAGCAACTTCAGCAGCAAAATCTTCAGTTTTCTTTTCTAGGCCCTCACCTACTTCAAAACGAATAAATTCGACTATTTTGATAGTTCCACCTAGTTCCTTTTCTTTATCAGCAATTACTTGTTCGATAGTTTTTTTATCATCCATTACATAAAACTGACCCATTAAAGTAAGTCTGCTATCAAGTTGAGAGTTATCTGCTATAAAACTATTCAACTTACCTGGGATAATATTAGGCCAAATTTTTTCTGGCTTACCTTGTGCTTGAAGTTCAGCCTTAATAGCTTCTTCAGCTGCTTGAATTACTTCTTGAGTTAATTGTTTTCTGCTTGCATATTTTGGAATTTTATGCTCTGGTTTATTAGGATCTTTTAATCTTCTTCTTTCTTCATTTTCTTTTTCTAACTCAGCAACTAAAGCTTTATACTCATTTTCTACAAAATCCATATCAAGCTCTTCATAAGATAAATAACTTGGCTTCATTGCAGCAATATGCATACAAATATGTTTTAAAAATTCTCCACACTTGCTAGCCGTAGCTTCACTATCGCAAGCTGCAGCAATAACTACACCAACACGACCATTGGTGTGAATATAACCATTTACTATGCCATTAGCACCTGCTTTTAAAGTAGCAAATCTTCTAACAACTAAATTTTCACCAATAGTTGCAATTTGGCTTTTTAAGTACTCTTCAAATTTAACACCATTAATCTCACTTGAATGTAATTCTTCAACATTTTGAAGACTCTTAGCTTGAATATGTGCTGTTGTATCTTTTGTTAAAGCAATAAATTGTTCATTTTTAGCAACAAAATCTGTTTCTGAGTTAATTTCACTTACAGTTGCACATTTAAAATCATCACTTACTTTTACACTTACTAAACCTTCAGCAGCTAAACGATCAGCTTTTTTATCAGCTTTTCCAAGTCCTTTTTCTCTTAAAAGTTGCACTGCTTTTTCAAAATCACCATCTGTATCTTTTAAAGCATTTTTACAATCCATCATACCTGCGCCAGTACTCTCGCGCAGTTCTTTTACCATTTGTGCAGTGATTTCAGCCATTACTCTTTATCTCCTTCAAAATCTTCTTCACTCATAGCTTCTTCTAAAACTTCTTTTTTCTCTTCTTCAGAAATAGGCTGTTCTTCGCTAACTTCACCATCTTGCTCTCTTAATGCTTTACCTTCATTGATTGCTTCAGCCATTTCTTGACAGAAAAGTTGAACCGAACGAATTGCATCATCATTTCCTGGAATTGGGAAATCAACTAAATCAGGATCGCAGTTTGTATCTAGTGGAGCAACTACAGGGATTTTTAATCTATTAGCTTCTTGTACTGCAATTTTTTCTTTAACAGTATCAACAACAAAAATCATATCAGGCTGAGTTTTCATATATCTAATACCACCAAGATATGCTAGTAATTTTTCTTTTTTTCTAGTAAGCATTAATGCTTCTTTTTTAGTTAAAAGTTTAATACTTCCATCTTCTTCCATTTTTTCTATAACTTCTAATTTTCTAATTGATTGGCGGATAGTTCCAAAATTTGTCATCATACCACCAAGCCATCTGTGATTTACATAAGGCATACCACATTTTTCAGCGTATTCTTTAATCGCTCCACCTGCTTGTTTTTTAGTTCCAACAAATAAAATTGTCTTACCTTCTGCTGCAGCGTCACGAACAATGTTATATGTATATCTAAAATATCTAAGCGTTTTTTGCAAATCAATTACATAAATACCTTTTCTTTCACCAAAAATAAATTTTTTCATTTTTGGATTCCATCTTCTTGTTTGGTGTCCAAAGTGTACACCACACTCTAACAAATCTCTCATGCTTACCATGAAATTCTCCTTGAAATAAAATAATTAGGTTTATTCCTCCGCATTCTTTAACCCATAAGCAACCTAATAAGGAAATTAATGCGTGTGAAATGAAAAAATATTATATCAAATTTTATTTTATATTTAGCTTATTATTGAAGAAAAAGAACGCCACAAGGCGTTCTTTGAGTAAATTAGTGTAGTTTAGACCAAACTGATCTTTTCCAACCTATAGCAAAAATACTTAAGATAGCAAAGAATATCATAATATAAATTCCTGTTTGCTCCCTTTCTTCTTTTTTACTATCACCAACTTTTTCAAGATAACTAATAACTTGAGTTTGTGCTTTTTCATTTAGACCAACTCTTGGCATAGCAGTTCCATGAATTTTCTTTTGAGGTTCATTGATGAAGATTTCAAGATAATGCGTGCCTTTAGAACGAATCATCATAGATAAATCCGGAGGCGTCATACCAAGATAATTTTTTAAATCGCTCATATTTGAACTTGAAACAAAACCATCATATTTTACATCATGGCATCTTCCGCAAGCATTTTCAAATGTATGTTTGTTTTTAGCAAAATCAAATTCTTTTGCAATTAAAGCCGTTTTTGCCTGCTCTGAAAGCTCTTGGTTTTTAGCATATTTTTCTTCTAAATCTGCTTTTAATTTTGTATCAAATTCCTTCTCATACTCACTAGCTGTATTTTTAAAGAATGCAATTAAATCTGCTAAATCTTGATTATCTTGTGCTTCATCACCACTTAAAGGATAAGCAGGCATTAAGAATGGATTTTCATCATTAAATTTATGTGAAATTTGCAAAGCCTTAACTGGATCAACAATCAGTGCTGCTAAAAATTTCTCATCATAAATAGCACCCGCATCACTTAAATCAGGAGGTGTTACACCTAAAGAAGAATCTGTAATAGTAGCAGGAATTCCGACGGCTTTCACACCATGACATGCAATACAATTTCCTTCAAAAAGCTCTTTTCCTTTTTGTGCATTACCTTTGCTAAAATCGATTTTTGCGATTTTTTCCCATAATTGCTTGGTAGCTTCTTCTTGGCTTTTAGCAAGCTCTAATGCTTTTTGAGCATTAGCTATAGCTTTTTCACTTCCTGAAGCATTAGCATCTATTGCAGCTTTTTCTTTTAAAGCAACTTCGCCTTTGGTAAATTCTGCATCAGCTTTTGCAAAGTCAAAATTAACTGGAGTTGAAGGAGGATTCATCACTGAATGTGCATAAGGCTCAACCCCCCAATAAACTAAACCTGTGAAAAAGACAACTACAAAAAATATTTTTAATTCTCTCATTATTAGCCCCTTTTTCTTTCCATGATAGTAATAATTGGTAAGACTACTAACAATAATAGTAAAAATACCATAGAAGCATAAAATCCTATCCAAGCATTAATTCCCGTTGGAGGAAGCTTTCCATAAACTGTTAGTACAATTAAATCTATCAATAACACCCAAAACCATACAAAAAACATTGGTCTTTCGTGTGCTGGTTTTACAACATCACTTCTATCAAGCCAAGGCAACAAGAAGAAAATAATTTGTGCTATACCAAACGCTGCAAGACCTATATCAAAAGCTTTAATGCTTCCAACATCAAAGAAAAATCCTCTTAAAACTTCATAACTCCATAAGAAATACCACTCAGGATAAATATGAGGAGGTGTTTTTAAAGAATTTGCTGGGTCAAAGTTAATTGGATCCATTGCGAAATTAAATTTAAAACACACCAAATAGAAAAAGAAAATCATAAATAACGCAATATACATAAAATCTTTAGCTAAAAATCCTGGCCAAAAAGGAATAACTTTAGAACCTTTTGTATCACCTGCTAAATATTTTTCAGCTTCCAAATCAAAATCAATTTCTTCTGAAATTTCATTATTTACATGAGGAATTCTTAAAGAATAAAAGTGGAATGCAATAATTGCTAAAATTACAATAGGTAATAAACACACATGCAGCATAAAAAATCTAGTTAAAGTTGGATCTGATACTGCAAAATCTCCTCTTATCCAAATAACTAATGCATCACCTATAAAAGGAATTCCGCCAAAAAGCTGAGTAATAACTTGAGCAGCCCAAAAACTCATTTGTCCCCAAGGTAACATATACCCACTAAATGCTTCTGCCGAGAATACAACAAACAAAAGCATACCGCTAATCCAAATCATCTCACGACCCTTTTTATAAGAGCCATAATAAATTCCTGTTAACATATGGATATATATGATTAAAAACACAACTGAAGCAGCCACACCATGCATATGACGCCAAAGCCAACCATACTCTACTTCTTGCATGATAGTTTTATTAACACTATCAAAAGCCAAAGCCACATCCGGCTTATAATACATTACTAAAAATAGACCTGAAATAAATAAAATAGCAAAAAGAGTTGTTAAGATAACACCCATTGCCCATAAGAAGTTAATTTGTTTTGGTATCCAATACTGAGCCATTAAAACATTAAAAAGCTTATTTACAGCTAATCTTTGATCAAGCCAATCTATAATACCACTAGCTTTTTTTATCTGTGCCATATCAAGCCTCCGCAATCATTTTTTTATATTCTGGACCTTCTTCACCTAACACTAATTTAGTTCCATCAATTCTAAAAGGAGGAATGTCCAAAGGTCTTGGAGGAGGACCAAATACATTTTTACCACTAGTGTCAAATTCGCCACCGTGGCATGCGCACTTAAACAATTTCTCACTTGGAGCATAAGCTGGAATACAGCCTAAATGTGTGCAAAGACCAATAACTACAGTATATGCAACATCACCCACAATAACATCCCTACTGCTATCTTTTGCCATATCCGCATCTTTTTTTAAGATAAATATAGGCTTTTTACGCCACTCGATTGTTCTTAATTCGCCTTCTTTCATACCAGAAAGATCTACGGTAGTAATACCTGCTGCTTTTACACTTGGGAGCGGATCCCATGTTTTTTTCATTGCAACTAATGAAAAAGCACCACCCACAGCAGCTACCGTTCCAAAGGCAAAGCCCATAAAGCTTCGTCTACTTTCAGATGTAGCCATTTTACTTCCTTTGTTTTGATTTATTTATTGTAAAGTGTAGCAGTTTATCTAAAAAATAATAAATTTTTTCTTTATATAAAAAAGCTTTATTTAAGATATGCAAGTATTTATTTAAAATAACAGAAGTGTATTTATTTTCAAATCAAAACAATAGATAAGTTAATATCATCTATTGTTTTTCATTTTGATATAAATATGCAAAATATCTAAAGCAGCAGGGGTGATGCCACTAATTTGCGAAGCAGCAAAAATAGTTGGCGGATTAAATTTTTGCAGTTTTTCCACCACTTCATTACTCAAACCACTTACACTTTTAAAGTCAAAATTTTCAGGAATTTTTAAGTCATTTAAGTTTTTCATTTTTTCTATTTGTGCTTTTTGCATTGCTATATAATGATAATATTTTGCTTCATTTAAAATTTCATTTAAAGAATACTCATCCATTTTTGCAAACATTTCATCTAGAGCTTTTAATTTTTCTATATTAAAACTCGCTCTTGCAACAATTTTTTGCAAACTTACTATTGAGGTAATTTTTTCTTCTTTAATGCTTTGCAAAAATTCATTATTTTGATTGCTTGGTGTCCATGTAGTTTGAAGTAAAAACTCAAGTCCTTTCCTAACATTTTGCTTTATATTATCAATATATGCATAGTCTTCTTGACTTAAAAGTTTAAAATTATGTCCATATTCTCCAAGTCTTAAAATAGCATTTTCTTCTCTTAAGAGCAGTCTATATTCAGCTCTTGAAGTAAACATTCTATAAGGCTCTTTTGTGCCTTTCATTACTAAATCATCGATTAATACCCCTATATAAGCCTCATCGCGTCTTAATACAAAAGGCTCTTTTTCATCAATTGCTAAAACCGCGTTCACTCCTGCCATAAAACCTTGTGCAGCTGCTTCTTCATAACCAGTAGTTCCGTTAATTTGCCCAGCACAATACAAATTTTTAATCTTTTTAGTTTCTAAAGTATGTTTTAACTCCGTTGGATCAATATAATCATACTCTATGGCATAACCAAAACGCGTGATTTTAGCATTTTCAAAACCTTTTATACTTCTTAACATCGCAATTTGCACTTCATAAGGAAGTGAGGTAGAAAAGCCATTGATATAATATTCAGTAGCATCTTTAGTTTGTGGCTCTATAAATAAATGATGACTTTCTTTATCACCAAAACGATTAATCTTATCTTCTATAGATGGACAATATCTTGGACCTATACCTTCAATTTGTCCTGTAAAAAGCGGAGCGCGGTAAAAGTTACTTTTTATAATCTCATGTGTTTTTAAATTTGTTCTTGCTATATAACATGGAAGTTGATTAGGATTGAAATTTTTTGTTTTAAAACTAAAGGCCTTAGGATTTTCATCTCCGGATTGAATTTCTAAAACACTAAAATCAATACTTTTAGCATCTACTCTTGGACAAGTTCCTGTTTTTAACCTCCCTACTTTTAAACCACTTTGTTTTAAATACTCACCCAAATTTGCAGACGCAAGCTCACCTACCCTACCTGCTTGAAGCTTAGTTTCACCTATATGGATAAGTCCATTTAAAAAAGTTCCTGTTGTAAGTATGATTTTTTTAGCAAAATATGTATTTTCTAAATTAGTTTTAACGCCCTTAACTTCATCATTTTCTATAAGTAAAGACAAAGCTTGCTCTTGAGAGATTTCTAAATTTTCAAGTTTTAAAAGATTATTTCTAGCACAAATTCTATAAGCGTCCATATCAATTTGCGCTCTACTTCCACGCACTGCAACACCTTTGCTTTCATTTAAAATTCTAAATTGAATTCCAGCCTCATCAGTGATTTGTCCCATAAGTCCACCCATAGCATCAAGCTCTTTTACCAAATGTCCTTTTGCTAAGCCGCCTATAGCAGGATTACAACTTGCAGCACCAATTTGCTCGATTAAAGTAGTTAAAAGTAAAGTTTTTTTGCCCATTCTAGCGGCAGCAGCACTAGCCTCAACTCCAGCATGCCCGCCACCTATTACGATTATATCATACATATTTTGACCTCATTTTTATAAAAAAGGCAAAAATTATATAATATTTTTTAAAATAAAACACTAAAAATACTTTTTGAAATTTAAAAGTTTTAGATAAAATCTCATAAAAATTAAAGGTATTGAATGTTTAATGGATTAATCCGCGAATTAGCCTTTGTCAAATCATATCAAAACAACACTTTAAGATTAAAAGCAAGTTACAAACCAAAACTAGGCGATAGTATAGCAGTTAATGGTGCGTGCTTGAGCGTAACAAAACTTTTTGATGATGGCTTTAATCTTGAACTTTCTTATGAAACAAGAACTCACATAGCTATTGAAAATTTAAAAGACTATGTGCATATTGAACCTGCATTAGCTTATGGCGATAGAATAGATGGGCATTTAATGCAAGGACACATTGATGGTATTGGCGAAATTACTAATATTTCTAAAAAAGAAAACGGAGTTGATTTTTATATTAAATGCCCTGATAATATACAAATTTATATGGCAAATAAAGCAAGCGTAGCTATAGATGGAGTAAGTTTAACTATCAATGAAGTTTTAAAAGATAGTATTCGTTTGACTATTATTCCTATAACCTTTAATGAAACCTTGTTTAAAAATTACACCATAGGAAGACGCGTCAATATAGAAAGTGATCTTTTAGCAAGATATATACACAGACAATTAAATTATAAAAAAGAAATTTCATGGCAACAAATAGACAAGATTACATCACTTTATTAGAAAATGATTTCGCAAAAGCTTTTGTAGCCTTTGATCAAGATTATAATATTTTTAGAGCAAAAATTTGTAATAATATTTTTCCTTGGGAAAATTCTATAAAAAAGTGTGTATTTTTAAATCAAATTCATTCTAATATCATCACTCATTATAATAAAAATTTTCACTTTAATGCTGATGGGATAATTAGCAATGAAAAAAATATAGCTTTGTGTATTTTAAGCGCTGATTGCTTGCCTTTACTTTTATATGATGATGAAAATAAAGCCGTAGCAGCTTTGCATTCAGGTAGAAAAGGTTGTTTTGCAAATATCTTAAAAGAAGCTGTTTTGAAAATGCAAAAAAGCTTTAATACTCAAACCAAGAATTTAAAACTCATCATTTCAGCAGGAATTTGTGCTAAAAATTATGAAATTAATGGCGAGGTTTTAAACCACAGCAAAGAAAATTTTGCACATTTTTTACATAAAAACAAGCTTAATTTAAAAGCATTAGTTAAATTTCAAGCAAAAGAATTAGGTATTAATGATATTTTTGATATTAATCTTTGCACCTTTGATGATGAGAGATTTTTTTCTTATAGAAAAAATCAAACTCCAAAGCGCATTGTTAGCGTGATTTATTTAAAGGATTAAAATGTATGAAGTAAAAAATCTACTTGCTTTAAAAATTCTACAAAAAGCTAGAGAATTTGGCGATAATGACTTAAGTAATGAACTTTTAATCACTCAAATGCTAAATCATACCTCACAAACTCTAAATCAAAACGATACTAAAAATTTAAATGAATTTATCACAACGCTTATAAATGCTAAAGAAAAAGCTAAAATGAGCAATAAATAATTTTAATTTTTCCAAATTAAAATAAATTTTGTTCCTTTCTTTAACTCACTTTCTACTTTTATTTTTATATTATGTTCTTTACAAATTTTATCTACCAAAGAAAGTCCTATACCAAAACCACCTTGATTTTCATTAAATCTTGAATAACGCTCAAAAATATTAGCCAAATTTTCCTTTGCTATACCACAGCCACTATCTGCTATTATAAGTTTTTGCTCTAAAAGAGTTATTTTAATATGTCCATTTTTTATATTATATTTTATCGCGTTGTTAATGAGATTATCAAACATTTTAAAAAACTGCTCTTTATTGGCATAAATTTTTCCATTATCCTCTAAAACAAGTTCTAAGTCAATATTTTTTTGCTCTAAAAATATCTTAAAATACTCCATTCTTTCTTTAATCAAATTTTTTAAAAATATCCAATCTTTTTTTGCTTCATAAGCTTGAGAAAAATTTAAAAAGGTTAAATCTGAATACAAATGACTCAAAGTCAAAGCAGCTATTTTTACACGCTTTAAAGCCTTAATTTCTTCAAAATTCTTTTTTCTTTCTAAACTCTCTACACTCATTAATATTGCACTAATTGGGGTATTAATTTCATGAGTGGTATCTTTTATAAAATTATTTAAAAACCTTATTCTTGCTTCTAAAGGCTTGAGTGCAAATTTAAGTATTAAATATCCTACCAAACTAACAAAAATCAAAGAAAGTACCATAGCTAAAGCAACTTTAAATCTTATAAATCCAAGTTCTTTAGAAATATCATCACCTTGTATTAAAACTCTTAAACGATTTACATCTCCTAATATTTCTAAAGCACTTTGATTTTGATTATCAGCAAGTAACAAGCTATTTAAATTTATATCAGCTACATAAATCAAAGTGTTATTGTTATAAATATTCGCATTATTTAATTTAAAAAAAGTTGTTTGAGCAGGTAAATCAAGATTAGAAAAATAAACCTTAGTTCTATCAAATATTGCAAATTTTATATTAGAAATTTGAGCTATTTTCTTAGCACTTTTTTCTATGGGTTCAAAACGCGATTTTTCCATTTGCAAAATCACAAAACGATGTTCTTGTCTTAGCTTTATGCTATATTCGCTTATTAAATCTTCTATTAACTTAGCATACCATATACCAAAAAGCACTATAAGAATACTTCCTATACTTACTAAATACAAAGAAAGAATTTGCCATGCAACGCGCTTGGCTTCATGCATAACAATACCCTCTTCCTCTTTGATTAATAATGCTTTCTTTTCCTAAAATTTTTCGTAAATTTTTCACATAAGCTCTCAAACTAAGCTCACTTGGCTCTTGATCATATTCCCAAATTTCTTCAAAAATATAAGCAGTATCTATAAATTTACCTTTATTTTTCAAAAGTAATGATAAAAGTTTTAATTCTTTTAAAGGTAAAGATAATGGCTTATCGTTTTGATATAAAGTTTGCGATATAAAAGCAAATTTAAAACCATTTCCCAAGTCCTCATAATCTTCATTTTTATGCGCAAAAGAACGCTTTAAAATAGCATTAATCCTTATTTTTAACTCCTGCAACTCAAAAGGCTTTTTGATATAATCATCACAACCACATTCAAATCCTTGTTGTAAATCCATAGTAGTGTTTAAAGAGGTCATAAAAATAGCTGGGGTATATCTACCTGCTTCTCTTAAATTTTTAAGCACACTAAAACCATCTCCTAAAGGGACTTTTATATCAAAAATCCATAAATCAAAATTTTTCTCATAAGCTTTATCTTGTGCATCTTGAGCATTATCCACCAAAATCACTTCAAAGCCTTCTTCTTCTAAAAACTCACCAACAATTTCCCCTAAGTTAATATCATCTTCTAGTAAAAGAATTTGCGTAGCCATTTTAAGCCTTTTATGCTATTTTAATTTAGATTATTATATTTTTTTTATGTAAATTTAGTGTGAATTTAGCATATTTAAAGGCAAGTATTTATAAAATATTAACTATTTTATTGAATTTAGGATTTTATTATGTTGCCAAATTGGGATCAAAAATATAGTATTAATAATGAAAAAATTGACGAACAACATAAAAAACTTTTTGAACTTGCCGCCAAAGTGGAAGAAATTTCAGATAGGCCAGTTTATCAAGTCGAGCTTAAAAAGATAGTTGCTGAATTTTTTCACTATATTAAAATTCATTTTCAAGATGAAGAATCCTATATGGCTGATATTAATTACCCTTATCTAAATCAACACAAACTCATGCATAAACAAATCACAAAATCCATGATAAAACTCATACAAAGTATAAAAAGTACAAATGATTTAAAAGAAAAATTATATATAGTAGTTAATTCATGGTTGATAGAACACATCATTCAGCATGATATGATGATAGAACATTGGCGTCAAAACACCCAAGCAAAGAATTCTTCAGATACTTTCGAAGAAGAAGCTCCAAAACCAAAAAAATTCTTATATCAATGTCAATGCGAAGGAAAAACACACAAGGTTCCTTATGATATTCATTTAAAAATGCAATATTCTAAAGTGCAGTTTAAATGTAAAGAATGCTCTGCGAATTTAATACAATACAAAGAAAAAATAGAAATCTAATAAAAATTAATAATAATTTAAAATATAGTAAACTATAATGCTTATAAAACTCTTCTAAATATAAACAAGGAGCTAACATGCTACCAAAATGGTGTAGTAAATATAGTATCCATAATGAAGAAATTGACAGACAGCATAAAAAACTTTTTGAACTTGCTGCAAATGTCGAGATGATTTCAGATAAACCTGTCCATAAAGGACAAATTAAATTTTTACTTGCAGATTTTTTTAATTATATGAAAGAACATTTTGCCGAAGAAGAAAAATACATGGCAAAAATAGGTTATCCTGAACTTTCTAACCATCAAAAAATTCACAAAAGTATCATCCAATCTATGATTGATTTAATTCAAAATCTCAAAAGCACAAATGATCTCAAAGAAAAACTTAATGTCATTGCATCAAAATGGCTTTTAGAACATATTTTAAGAGAAGATATGAAGATAGAAAAATGGCATCAAGCACAACTAAATAAAAATGCCAATACTACAACTTTTCAAGAAACTCAAGAAATTTATGAATATATTTGCTCTTGCGTAAATAAAATTCACAAAGTTCCTTGCGAAATTCACCAAAAAATTCAATTAAACAATGCAAGTTACAAATGTAAAACTTGTCAAGAAGCTATCAAACTAAAATAAAGGCTATAAAATGAACAAACGCTACACCTTAACTCTTCCATTAGAGCTTTATGAACGCTTAAATCAAACTGCGAAATTTTCTAAAAAGAAAAAAGCTGAAATTTTACGCAATGCTTTGGAAAATTATCTTGATGAAATAGAAGACTTTGCTCCAGCCATAGAAGCTTTAGAAGATTTAAAAGATGGAAATAGTAAAAAGTTAGATAACATTATAAAAAAATTAAAATGTTAACCCCTC
>NZ_JAKMQP010000016.1:0-16391 GCF_025771615.1 Campylobacter sp. IFREMER_LSEM_CL292 | reverse complement strand
GCAAGCTGTTTTAGCTTGCAATTGAAATTAAACATTAAATCTAAAATGCATTACATCGCCATCTTGTACGATATAATCTTTCCCTTCAAGGCGTAGTTTTCCTGCTTCTTTAGCACCACTTTCGCCTTTGCAAGCGATATAATCCTCATAAGAAATTACTTCAGCTTTGATAAAACCTTTTTCAAAGTCATTATGGATCACGCTTGCTGCTTTTGGTGCTTTCCAACCTCTTTGTATAGTCCATGATCTAACTTCTACTTGACCTGCTGTAAAATAGCTAATCAAGTTTAGCTTTGAAAATGCTGTGCGTATAACTACTTCAAGCCCGCTACTTTCTATACCTAAAGATTTTAAAAATTCATAATTTTCTTCATCACTTAAAGCTATCATTTCTTCTTCTATTTTAGAGCAAAGTTTGATTACTTCATGACCTGATTTTGCTGCAAATTCTTTAAGATCTTTTACAAATTCATTATCTTCTAAAAGCGAATTCTCATCTACATTTGCTCCATATATCACTTCTTTAGCTGAAAGCAATCTTAGTTCTTTTATAAGAGCATGATAGATTTCATTTTTATTAGCAAAAGAACTTGCACTGTTGTTTTGATTTAAATGCTCTAAAAGTTCATTAGCTAATGCCAAGGTTTCTTTTGCACCTTTTTCATTGGCCTTTGCACCTTTAGTGAGTTTTTCTATTTTTTTGCTAAGTTGTTCTATATCTGCTAGTATAAGTTCTGTTTCTATGATTTGTACATCACGCACAGGATCAACACTGCCCGCAACATGGGTGATATTTTCATCATCAAAACAACGCACAATATGTAAAATCATCTCTGTTTCGCGTATGTTAGATAAAAATTTATTACCCAAACCCTCACCTTTGCTAGCTCCTGCTACTAAGCCTGCTATATCAACAAATTCTATATTTGAGCGTATAATTTTTTGTGGATTAACAATTTTTGCTAGTTCTTTTAAGCGATGATCAGGCACAGGTACCACTGCTTTGTTTGGTTCTATGGTGCAAAATGGATAGTTTGCACTTTCAGCATTTTGCGCTCTTGTTAGAGCGTTAAAAGTGGTAGATTTTCCAACATTTGGAAGTCCTACTATACCAACTGATAAACTCATTTTTGTTTCCTTGAAAGATAAAGTAAATATGAAAGGCACATTCTAACACCTGCTCCGGTTGCACCAAAATTATGATAACCCCAAGTCTTTTCTAAATAAGCTGGTCCTGCAATGTCTAAATGTAGCCATTTGTCTTTATATTCTTCTCTAATGAAAGAATTTAAAAATAATCCCGCAGTAATGGCCCCGCCATAACGACTTGAAGAGGTATTACTAACATCTGCTATGTTTGATTTTATAAGCTCTTTTAAGTGCGGATTAAAATGTAAAATAGTAGCTAAATCTCCACTTTTTTTACTTATTTTATAAAATTCATTTTGCAAATCTTCATTATTTCCCATGATGGCACTTGTGTATTCTCCAAGTCCTACTACGCAAGCTCCAGTTAAAGTAGCAAGATCTATTAATAAATCAGGTTTTAGATCTTGAGCAAGCGAAAGACAATCTGCTAAAACTAATCTTCCTTCTGCGTCGGTATTTCTAACCTCTATACTCACACCTTCTCTTGAAATAAGCACATCATCAGGCTTGTAAGCATTTCCACCTATCATGTTTTCAGTTGCGCCGATGATAGAATGAACTTCTATATCAAGGTTTAACTCGCTTGCACCTTTAATAATAGCCATTGCAGCCGCACCACCGCTTTTATCTGATTTCATCGTTAGCATGTAATCAGCAGGTTTTAAACTAAGTCCACCACTATCATAAGTTAGCCCTTTACCTACAAACACTACTTTCATTTTTGGATTTTGTGGTTTATAAGAAAGATGAATGAGTTTTGGGGGATGAATTGAAGCACGATTTACTGCTAAAAATGCTTGCATTTTTTCTTGCTCTAAGAAATCGCTTTCATAAATTTTACATGAAATATTAGAATTATTTTGGCTTAGTTCAAGCGCATCTTCGGCCATTTTAGCAGGAGTGTAAATTTGTGGGATTTCATTAACGATATTTTTTGCAAAATCACAAGCATTTGAAAAAATTTGACCATAGTTTATACCTATGCAAGCTTCTTCTAGGTTGTATGTTTTATTATTAATTTCATCTTTTGCAATGAAGATATTTTCTAATTTGCTTGGTGTTTTTTCTTTTTTGTATTTATTAAATTCATAAGCACCAAAAGTAAATCCTTGAATCATAGCATTAAAGCTATTTACTACACATTTTCCTATGACACTTTTTGTTTTTACGCTTTGAATTTCAAGTTTTTTTAAAGCTTTGTATGCATTTGCAAAAGCAAGCCTTATATCTTCATATTCTAAGCTTTTAAGTTCACTATAAAGAATTTTATTTTGCATATCTATGCAAATTCCTTCACCTTTATAGCTTGAAAGCTTGAAAAGTTCTTGACTTTGAGTGTATTTTTCTATTTTTTTATCTTGTATTAAAATGATTTCAAAATCAGCATTTATAGAGCCGATATTTTCTTCTATAAAATTAAAAGTCATTTGCGAGTCCTTCTTGTAAGTATTGATTTTTCTATTTGTTTCATTCCTAAAAATAAAGCTAATAAAAAGCCAGCAATAATTGGCACTGCAAAATACCAATGATTTCCAGCCCATTCTACTGCAAGCCAAATTTCTTTTCCAAAAAACCATGCAAGTAAAATAGTTATAGCAGCCCAAGCCCAAGCACTAATAAGATTAATAAACGCAAATTTTTTAGCACTATAGCGAGTTAATCCTATACTCATAGGTATAATAGTTCTAAAACCATACATATATCTTTGTATGAAGATAATAGGCCAACCAAAACGCTGTAAAAGTAAATGTGCTATGGCAAATTTACGCCTTTGGGTGCGAAGTTTTTTCTGAATGTATTTTTTGTTATATCTTCCTATATAAAAGTATATTTGATCGCCTACAAAGCCACCTAAGCCTGCTATAAAAATAATAAGTCCTAAATTTACATGGCCTTCATGTGCAAAAATACCTGCTAAAATAAGTGCAAGTTCTCCTTCAAGTATGCACCATAAAAACACAATAATATAAGCCCAATTTTTATAATCATACAAAAGTTGTTTTAAAAATTCTTCCATTTTATACCTCTAAAACACTATAAACAGAAGTTAATTTAGCTAATTCTTTAGCACCATCTAGATCTTTTAATTCTAGTAAAAAACAAGCTTCAACACATTTTGCATTGAGTTTTTCTATAAGTTTCACAGCAGCGATAGCTGTGCCACCCGTAGCGATAAGATCATCTATAAGTAAAACATTTGCTTTTTGATTATTAAAAGCATCGATATGAATTTCTATAGTATCACTGCCATATTCTAAACTATAAGATTCTTGTAAGCATTTTGAAGGTAGCTTTCCAGGTTTTCTTATGGGTACAAAAGGAAGTCTTAATCTAGCGCTCAAGGCAGCTCCAAAAATAAAACCTCTACTTTCTATACCAACGATATAATCAAGCTTTGTGTTTTGATATTTTTCAACTAAATGATCCATTAAAAACGCAAATGCTTCTTTGTTGTTTAATAAAGTAGTAATATCTCTAAAAACAATCCCTTCTTTTGGAAAGTCCTTAATAGCTCTAATGCTATCTAGTAAATATTTTTTATCTAGCTCTTTTATCATAATAATGCCTCTATTTTTGCTTCTAATTCTTTGATTCTTTGTCTTAGTTTTTCATTTTCAATACGATATTGTGAATTTCTTGTTCTAAGAGAGGTTAAATCTGCTTTGCTTTTGTTTAATTCTTCAGTTAAAATATCAATATTACCCAAACTTCTTTGAAGTTGTACTTGTAGTTTTCTAATAACAATTTCAGTATCATCAAGGTTGTTTTTTATAAATTCTTTTGCCACTTTTTCTTTATGAAGCAGGGTTTTATAATAAAGTAGCATAATAGTCATATAAATACTAATACAAATTAATACAGTTAATACAAGCCAACTTAAGATCATAATCTTTCCTCTATTTTGCTAATTCTTGTGCAATGTCTTCCGCCGCTAAAAGAAGTGTTGATAAAATTTGAGATAATTTCAAAAGCCATATCAACCCCTATTAATCTAGCTCCTAGCGCTAAAACATTTGCGTCATTGTGTTCTCTTGAAAGTTTAGCACTTAAAGATTCATTACACAAAGCACAGCGTATATTTTTATGACGATTTGCTGCTATACTCATACCAATTCCTGATCCGCATACTAAAATTCCAAAACTTTTTTCATTTATTTTAGAGCTTAATAAATGTGCATAATCAGGATAATCACAACGATCCTCACTAAAAGGACCTAAGTCTTCAAAAGTAATATTTTTTTCTTGTAAAAATTTAGTAATTTCTTGCTTTAAAATAAAACCAGCATGATCACTTGCAATATAAATTTTTTCTCTTAACATTTAACATTCACTTTATCATTTTTGAAATTTAAAGTATTAATTTTATCATATTTAATTAAAATTTTTCTTTCTTATATATAATTATTTTTTTATGTTTTCAAATATTTATTTGATATAATAACAATAATTATTTAAGGTAAAAAATGAAGCTTATACTAATTGGTTCTTCAACAGGTGGCCCAAGCCAACTAAAGTTTTTACTAAATGATGTAGAATTGAAAGATTGTGCAGTAGTGATTGCTCAGCATATGAATCCTGCGTTTATTCCTTCTTTTGTAAATCAATTTAACAAAGAAGCATTAAGCGAGGTGATTATACCAAGTGATAAGGAAGTTTTGAAAAATAAAATTTATATTTGTCAAAGAAATATGATTTTAAGTGGCAACAATACCTTAACATTAAATACTACAGACGAAACTAGTAGTTTTAATCCAGGGATTGATGTGCTATTTAATTCTGCTGTTAATCTTTGCAAATATCATAAAATTTTAGCTTTGATTATGACAGGAATGGGCGATGATGGTGCTAAGTCTTTGTTTGAACTTTATAAAGCAGGAGTAAGGTGTTTGTGCGAAAATGAGGCAGATTCTATAGTATATGGTATGCCAAAAAAAGCTAGAGATACTAATCCAAATTTAAAACCTATGAGTTTAATAGAACTCAAAAAAGAAATAACAAATTTCATCAAATCGTAGGACAAAAAAAGATGATAAAGATTACAGAAAATGAAATGAATGATTTTGTAAAAATCGTAGAGCAAATAAGTGGAAATAACTTAAATGCGAAAAAGGATATATTATCTATTAAACTTCCTAAATTTTTACAAGAATTAGGCTTGAGCAGTCTTAGTGAATTAAATGAAAAAGTGCAGTTTCAAAGAAATTTAAAACAAGAAACTATGGATTTTATTACAGTTTGTGAGACTTATTTTTTTAGAGAATTAGAGCAATTAAAAGATGTGATTTTTTATATAAAATCTCTTGATCGCCCTGTAAATGTGCTTTGTGCTCCATGTTCAAGCGGCGAAGAAGTGTATTCTTTAGCTATTTTAGCAAGTGAGAATTTTGTTAAAGGTATGAATATAGTTGGTATAGATATTAATAAAAAAATGATAGATAAATGCAATGAAATGATTTATTCAGAGCGTTCAGTATCTAGATTAAACACTATGCAAAAAACGCGTTATTTTGATGTAAAAGATAGAATGTATCATCTTAAAAAAGAAACCCTAGCTTGCAGATGCCGTTTTGATCTTTGTAATGTCTTTGATGATTCTTTATTTAAATTTGGAAAATTTGATGTGATTTTTTCAAGAAATATGATGATATATTTTGATCAAGATTTTAAAATAAGACTTATGGAGCGTTTTTATAGGATATTGAATAAAGAAGGTAGAATTTACCCAGGAAAGTCAGATCTTGTGCCTGAAACAGCTTATTTTGAAAAAAACTTTTCAGCAGGTGGAGTTTATTATTCTAAGGTGGATTAATTATATTTTTTATTAAACCACCACCAATAAATTGCTGCAAAGATAAAACATACTCCCAAGCCAAAAGTAAAATGATTTAGTTTTATTCCATAAAATTCAAATAAATATCCTGTTGAAAAAGCAATAATTGCACTAAAGGTTAAATATACCATATCATTGTAGGCAATCACTCTGCCATAGTATCTTTTGTCGCAATCATTTTGCAAAAGTGTATAGGTATAGCTCCATAAAGACGAAGTGCAAAAACCAGCCATTACCAAGCCTACAAAAGCAAGATAAAAGTTAAATTGCAAGCAAGCCCAAAGCATTATACCCACACCTTGCGCTAAGTATAAATATACCAAAGTGTTTTTATTAATATAAGGACTAAGCACATAAGGGCCTATAAGTAAAGATATGGCTCTTATAGCATTAGAAAGCCCTATGGCTAGAGGTATAGAAATAACTTTTGCGTATTCATATTCTGCTAAAAGAGTGATTAAAACATCATAAGCAGTTATCCCTACAACCCCATGAAGTAAAATCAAATGAATGATTTTTTTATTATTAAATACATAAACTAAGCCTTCTTTGATTAATATAAAAAGATTATTTTGTGTGGTATTTTTTTCATTAGGTAAAATCAAAGTTTTGAGTATAAGCATAGCACAAAATAGCATTAAAGTATCAGCTATAAAGGCTGGCTTTACTCCAAAAAGATCTATAAAAAGCCCTGCTGCACCCATACCCAAAGCATATGATACAGCCCATATGATACTATGAAGCTCATTGCCTAGTTTTAATTCTTGTGGGGTTAAAATTTTAGGTAAAACTGACATTTCTGTTTGAAAATACATACTTGCAACCGCCATACGAACAAAGGTTAAAAAGTATAACAACCAAAGCATGGCTAAAGAATTTACAAAAATTAACATAAAAATAGAAATCATTTCAATACTAATCATTGTGAGTAATAAATTCTTAGGTTTAAATCTATCTACTATAACCCCATTTATAGGTGCAAGTATAATAGAAGGTAAAAAAACAAAAATAGCTGAAAAACCTATGATATTAGCAGGTGCACCGAGTTCTTTAGTTAAAAGGGTAAAAACACCTACTTGAGAAAACCACGCACCAAAATAACTTATAAATTGTACTATTGCTAAAAGGCGAAAAGTTTTATTATTTTTAAGTAAAGACCTATAAGTCATGAGTATCCTATGAATATATGAAATTAAAGGGCTTGATTATATCGTCTTTAAGATTATTTTACATTTAAATGTTATAATAATCCTTTTTTATAAAAAGGTTTAAGAATGAGTAGATTAAGTAAAAAAGAAGCGTTAAATTTGCTCCAAAATGCACCTTTATATGAACTAGGTGCAATGGCTTATGAGAGAAAATTAGAGCTTCATCCTGAAAAAATAACTACTTTTGTGGTAGATAGAAATATAAATTATACAAATATTTGCTGTATTGATTGTGATTTTTGTGCTTTTTGTAGAAAAGAAAAAGATGATGATTCCTATATTTTAAGATATGAAGAAATAGGGCAAAAAATAGAAGAATTACAAGCTATAGGCGGAACGCAAATTTTATTTCAAGGCGGGGTACATCCAAAACTTAAAATAGAATGGTATGAAGATTTGCTTTCTTATATAAAAACTAATTATCCAACGATTACCGTGCATGGTTTTTCAGCAGTAGAGATAGCTTATATAGCAAGAGTTTCTAAAATTTCTATAGAAGAGGTTTTAAAGAGATTACAAGTCAAAGGACTTTTTTCTATACCTGGAGCGGGTGCCGAAGTATTAAGCGATAGGGTAAGAGATGTTATAGCGCCACATAAATGCGACACGGCTACTTGGCTTAGGGTGCATGAGAGTGCGCATAATATAGGTATGAAAAGTACTGCTACAATGATGTTTGGTACGGTTGAAAATGATGAGGAAATCATCGAACATTTTGATCATTTAAGAAATCTACAAGATAAAACAAATGGCTTTAGAGCTTTTATTTTATGGTCATTTCAAAGTGAAAATACTCCTTTGATCAAAAAACACCCTGAAATCATCAAGCAAAGCTCTAATAGGTATTTAAGATTACTAGCTTTGGCAAGATTATATTTAGATAATTTTAAAAATTTACAAAGTTCATGGGTAACGCAAGGCTCTTTAATAGGCCAACTTGCTTTAAAATTTGGTGCAAATGATTTAGGTTCAACTATGATGGAAGAAAATGTTGTAGCCGCAGCTGGTGCAAAATATAGAATGAATCAAGAACAAATGATAGAACTTATTAAAGATATAGGGGAATTACCTGCCAAACGCGATACAGCTTATAATATTTTAGAAAGGTTTTAATGCTAAATTTAGACTTTAATGAAACTAAAATAGACATAATATATGAGTATGAAAATGAGCTTCCTGTAGTATTTTTTAAGCTCATTTTTAAAAATAGTGGAAAAATAGCAGAAAAACACAATAGAGGTTGTGCAAGTATGCTTGCTAGGCTTTTAAACGAAGGAAGTAATGATGAGTTTTTTAAAAACTTAGAATACCGTGCTATAGAGCTTTATGCTAAGGCTAGTTTTGAACATTTTCAAATTAGTATTAAATGCTTGAAAGAACATTTTGATTTTGCTTTAGAAAAATTACAAGAATTATTTTTAAATGTGCGTTTTGATGAAAAAATCTTACAAAGATTAAAAACTTTAGCTTTGGGTGAACTTGCAAGTTTAAATACTGATTATGATTATCAAGCAAAAAGACTTTTGAATAAGAATGTTTTTAAAGATGAAATTTTTGCTAGTGGTCTTGATGGGACTAAAGAAAGCATAGAAAAGATTAGTTTAAAAGAATTACAAGATTTTATGAGTGAAAATTTAGTACTTGATAATGCTTTATTTGTTTTTGGTGGAGATATTAAAGAAGATGAAGTAAAGATTAAAGTAGAAAAAAATTGCCAAATTCTAAAAAGAAATGCCCCAAATCAAAACAAAAGCTACAAGCTCGTTGATGAGAGTATAGATGTAAGTGAGCAAAAAAGCACTGAGCAAGCTTATATATACTTTTGCTCTCCATTTAATATACAAATTAATGATGAGAAAATGTATTTAGCTAAACTTGCTTTGTTTATTTTAGGTCAAGGTGGTTTTGGTTCGCGTTTGATGGAAGAAGTGCGTGTAAAAAGAGGCTTGGCGTATTCAGCATATGCTATGCTTGATGTAAATTTAAATTATAGTAGAGTTTTTGGGTATTTGCAAACTAAAAATGAAAGTTCTAATGAGGCTAAAGCTTTAGTTAAGGAAGTTTTTGAAAACTTTGTCCAAAATGGAGTCAATGAAAAAGAATTTCAACTAGCTAAACAATTTTTAGTAGGATCTATGCCTTTAAGGTATGAAAACTTGGCTAAAAGACTAGATATAATGCTAAATGAATATTTGCATGGTTTAAAACTTGGAAATTTAAAAGAAGAAATGCAAAAGATTAAAAACACTAATTTAGATGAGTTAAATGACTTCATCAAAGCACATAGTGAAATTACCAAAGTGAGTTTTGCAAGCATAGAAAATGAAAGTTGAAGAAAAGGACTTAAAACTACTTCATGCTTTAGGGGTTAAAAATTGTATCGATTTGGCTTTGATTTTACCTAAAAAATTTGATGATTTTAGAATTTCAAAGTTTCCAAAAGATACATTTTGCACTCAAAATGTAAAAATTATTAGCACACAAAATCATCACTCCCAGCTTTTTATGCTTTGTGAATGTTTAGAATGGGATATAAAGGCAAATATAGTAATTTTTCATCCTAATAAATGGCATTTTAAAATTTTTAAACATAATGCTTTGGTTTGTATCCATGCAAAGATGAATTTTTTTAATGGAATTTGGCAGTTTATAAACCCAAAAATAGTAAAAAACATAGGTCAAATAGTCCCTAAATACCAAACTAGTTCTATTAAAGATGAAAGCATAAAAAAACTTATTTTAAAATATGTCAATGAAGCTAATTTAAAAGCGCTAAATTTAGAACAAAAATACATTAATTTACTTTTGAATTTACACAATTATGATGATTTAACTCTTTATGAAAATTTTAACGCCATAGTTAAAGACTTAAAATATATAGAAATTTTTAATCATTTAAGGCGTTTAAAGGGTAAAAAAATATCACAAAATGCTTATAAAATAGAACTTTTTGATATAAGCTCTTGGCTTAAGGGTTTAGAATTTAACCCTACAAATGATCAGCTTTTAGCAATAGAAGATATTAAAAAAGATTTGCAAAATAAAGTCGCTAAAAGGCGTGTGGTGATGGGTGATGTGGGTTGTGGTAAGACTTTGGTCATACTTGCTGCAAGTTTGCTAGTATATCCTAAAAAGACTATTTTAATGGCTCCAACTAGTATATTAGCAGAGCAAATTTATCATGAAGCAAAAAGACTTTTGCCTGATTTTGTTAATGTATTGCTTTTAAAGGGTGGTAAAAAAGATAAAGATTTAGCAAAATTAAAAGAACAAGCCCATTTTATCATAGGTACACATGCACTCATTCATCAAGAAGAATTTGAAGCAGTTTTAGTGATGATAGATGAGCAACATCGCTTTGGCTCTAATCAAAGACAAAAAATAAGTGAGCTTAGTAAAAACTCTCAATATGCTCCACATATCGTGCAATTTTCTGCTACACCTATACCAAGAACACTTTCTATGATACAAAGTGAGCTTGTAAATTTTAGTTTTATTAAACAAATGCCTTTTAAAAAAGACATTAAAACTTTTTGCATACAAGATAAAGATTTTAAATATTTGCTTAAAAAAATCGATGATGAACTAGCTAAAAATCATCAAGTGATCATCATTTATCCTTTGGTAAATGAAAGTGAAAATATAGATTATTTATCGCTAGAACAAGCACAAGGGTATTGGATAAACAAATACAAAAATGTTTATGTGACTCATGGAAAAGATAAAAATAAAGATCAAATTTTGCAAGAATTTAGAGAAAAAGGCACGATTTTACTTTCTACGACCGTGGTTGAAGTGGGAATTTCTTTACCAAGACTAAGCGTGATTGTAGTTGTTGGGGCTGAAAGACTTGGGCTTGCTACCTTACATCAGCTTCGAGGTAGGGTAGGTAGAGTAGGGCTTGAGAGCTTTTGTTATTTATATACTAAGCAAAAAGAAATTCCAAGTCGTTTGCTTGAATTTGCTAAAACTTTAGATGGGTTTAAAATAGCTGAGCTTGATTTAAAAAACAGGTTAAGTGGGGATTTGCTAGATGGTAGAGTGCAACATGGAAATCACTTTAAATTTTTTGATTTTGCAGATGATGAAGAGCTGGTTTTAAAAGCAAAAGAAAGTATTAAAAATATGGAAGAAAAAAATGGATAAACATTTTGAAATTTTGATTTCAAAGGGCGAAAAGAAGTATTTTAAGAAAGGAAATATTTTATTTTTTCAAGGTGAAAAAGCAAATAAAATTTACATTTTACTAAGTGGAAAAGTGCGTATATATAAGGTGAATGCAAAAGGTTTTGAGCTAACACTACACACTCTAACTCCGGTAAATTTTATAGCTGAAATGCCTGTGTTTGAGGGTATTGATTACCCAGCCAATGCAATTTGTGAGCAAGATTGTGAAATTTGTGTTTTTGATTTTAATGAATTTAAAAAATTATGCTTAGAAAATGGAGAATTTAGTTTTTTACTTTTGACTTCTTTAATCGGTAAAATTCGAATTTTAGAAAATTTTATCAGACAAAAATCTTTGGATTTAAAGTCAAGATTAGTCAGCTTTTTACTAGAAAATGAAGAAAAACTACAAAATTTAAAACAAAAAGAAATCGCTGTGATTTTAAATTTACCCCCAGAATCTTTGTCGCGTTTTTTAAAAGAATTAAAACAAAATGAGCTTATTTGCACAAATAAAGGTAAAATAGTAATTTTAAATAAAGAAAAAATGCAAAATTTAATTAAGTCTTTTTAAGTCTTATTTGTTACAATATTATATTTTAAAGTATGGATGGTTTCATGGATTTTGATTTTTTAGTCAAGTTTAGCCCTATGTTTATACAAGCTTCTTGGCTTACATTAAAACTTGCTATTTATGGGGTGTTTTTTTCATTTTTAGTAGGTTTATTTTGTGTGGGAATGGGTTATTTTAAATTTTCCTTTTTAAACACAATTTGTAAAATTTATATAGAATTTTCAAGAAACACACCTTTGCTAATCCAACTTTTCTTTTTATATTATGCTTTACCTGAATTTGGAATTCAACTTAGCTCTTTTGCTTGTGCTGTGATAGGACTTAGTTTTTTAGGTGGTTCTTATATGGCTGAAAGTTTAAGAGCGGGTATGGAAGCGGTTAAAAAACAACAATATGAATCAGGACTTTCTTTGGGTTTGAGTAAATGGCAAAATTTCCGTTATATTATTATGCCTCAAGCTTTGGGTATAGCTATGCCAAGCATTAGTGCAAATATCATTTTTTTACTTAAAGAAACTTCTGTAGTAAGCATTATTGCTTTAGCAGATTTAGTATATGTGGCTAAAGATCTTATAGGGCTTTATTATAAAAGTAACGAAGCATTATTTGCTTTGGTGCTTTGTTATTTGATCTTGATTTTACCTTTATCTTTAGTGTTAAACCGTATAGAAAAAAGGTTAAATTATGTTTGAAATTTTAAATCAAGATACCTTTTTTAGACTAGCGCAAGGTTTAAAGGTTACTTTAGAGCTTTCATTGATTAGCGTTTTGATTTCACTCATAGGAGGAGTATTTTTTGGAATTTTAATGCATTCTAAAAACAAATTCCTTTATGTTTTTTGTCGTTTTATGCTTGAGTTTGTGCGTATTATGCCTTTGATTGTTTGGCTTTTTATAGTGCATTTTGGCTTGGCGAAATGGTTTGGATGGCATTTGAGTGCTTTGGGTTCAAGTATTATTGTTTTTAGTATTTGGGGTGTGTTTGAGATGATGGATTTGGTTAGATCATCTTTAGCAAGTATACCAAAACATCAGTATGAGTCAGGACTTTCACTAGGTTTTAATAAATTCGAAGTTTATTTTTTTATCATTATACCTTTATCTTTGAGAAGATTATTACCAATGAGTATTAATCTTTTTACAAGAATTATTAAAAGCACTTCAGTGATTTATCTAATCGGTGGTATAGAGCTTATTAAAGTAGGTCAACAAGTGATTGAGCTTAATTTATTTCAAAATTCTTATGCGGCTTTTGTGATTTATGGTTTGATTTTATTGATTTATTTTATACTTTGTTATCCTTTGTCAGTATATTCAAAGTTTTTAGAGAAAAAATGGAGCTAATATGAGCATTTTAAAAATACAAAATTTACAAAAATATTATGATGAACATCATGTTTTAAAAGATATTAATTTAGAAGTAAATCAAAAAGAAGTAGTAGTTATACTAGGTCCAAGTGGTTGTGGGAAATCTACACTTTTAAGATGTATTAATGGCTTAGAAGAAATGGCTGATGGAGCTATTTTAGTAGATGATGAGAAAATTGATAAAAATTATAAAAAATGGACTCAAATTCGTCAAAAAATAGGTATGGTGTTTCAATCTTATGAGCTTTTTGATCATTTAAATGTTGAGCAAAATATACTTTTAGGACCTTTAAAGGTGCAAAAAAGAAAAAAAGAAGAGGTTTTAGAAGAAGCAAAATACTGGCTTGATAGAGTAGGACTTTTGCATAAAATAAAAGCTTATCCTAAAGAATTAAGCGGTGGACAAAAGCAACGCATAGCCATAGTTAGAAGTCTTTGTATGAACCCTGAAATCATGCTTTTTGATGAAGTTACAGCAGCGCTTGATCCTGAAATCGTGCGTGAAGTTTTAGATGTGATTTTAAATTTGGCAAAAGACGGTATGACTATGCTTATAGTTACACATGAAATGGGTTTTGCAAGAGCAGTTGCTGATAAAATAGTTTTTATGGATGATGGTAAAATAGTAGAAATTTCAAATCCTGATGAATTTTTTGAAAATCCAAAGACAGATCGTGCGAAAAAATTTCTCAATTTGTTTGATTTTCATCGTTAATTTTATTTTTTTAAAATATTTATTTAAAAAAATAATATAAGGTTTAAAAATTTAAATTTTTAATCATAAGGATAAAACATGAAAAAAATTTTTCTTTTATCATTTTTGATGGCACTTTTTTTTAGTGCATGCTCAAATTCAAGCTCTAATGAAAATTCCATAGAGAAAATCAAACAGCAAGGTGTAATCCGTATAGGTGTATTTGGCGATAAACCTCCATTTGGCTACCTAGATGCACAAGGGAAAAATCAAGGTTATGATGTATATTTTGCTAAACGCATAGCAAAAGAGCTTTTAGGAGATGAGTCAAAAGTGCAATTTGTACTTGTTGAAGCAGCAAATAGAGTAGAATTTTTAGAATCAAATAAAGTAGATTTAATCTTAGCAAATTTTACAAAAACCCCAGAAAGAGAAGCTGTGGTTGATTTTGCATTACCTTATATGAAAGTTGCTCTTGGGGTGGTGGCTCCTAAAGGATCAGATATTGAAACTTTAGATGATTTAAAAAATAAAACTTTAATTTTAAATAAAGGCACAACAGCTGATGCGTATTTTACAAAAAATATGCCAGATATTAAAACGATTAAATTTGATCAAAATACAGAAACTTTTGCAGCTTTAATTGGTAAAAGAGGTGATGCGTTAAGTCATGATAATGCATTGCTTTTTGCTTGGGCTAAAGAAAATCCAAATTTTGAAGTAGTGATTAAAGAACTTGGAAATCATGATGTTATAGCTCCTGCTGTAAAAAAAGGTGACGAAGCTATGTTAAATTTTATCAATGATTTGATTTTAAAATTACAAAATGAACAATTTTTCCACAAAGCTTATGATGAAACTTTAAAGCCATTTTTTAGCGATGATATAAAAGCTGATGATGTGGTAATCGAAGGTGGCAAAATTTAATAATGCAAAAAGCTTTTAAAAATACCATCTATGCTTCCTTAGGTGGTATTTTAGAATTTTATGATTTTGTTTTATTTATCTTCTTTGCAAGTGTTTTTGCAAAAATTTTCTTTCCTCAAAATGATGATTTTTGGCCATTAATCTATACTTATGTAGCCTTTGGGGCAGGGTATTTAGCCAGACCTTTTGGTGCTGTTGTTTTAGCGCATTTTGCAGATATAAAAGGGCGTAAGAATGTTTTTTATATTAGCATGCTTTTAATGGTTGTACCAAGTTTTATTTTGGCCTTTTTACCTACTTATGAAAGCATAGGGCTTTTGGCTACTTTTATGCTTTTTGTTATTAGGATAGCCCAAGGATTAGCCATAGGAGCTGAAGTTAGCGGTGCTTGGATTTTTGTGAGTGAATTTGTGAGTAAAAAAAGACTTGGTTTGGCACTTGGTTTTATTTCAGCGACTTTGACTTTAGGTTTATTGCTTGGAAATTTAGCGACTTTGACTATATATGCGTATTTTGATAAAGAAGAAGTAGAAAGCTTTGCTTGGAGAATTCCTTTTTTTATAGGAGGATTTTTTGGTATATTGGCTTTATTTTTACGCACGAAATTGAATGAAACACCAGCTTTTAAAAATATAAAAGCAAAAGAAAAAATTTTAAATTTCCCACTTTTGCAGGCTTTAAAAACACATAAAAAAAGTATGTTAATATGCGCTTTACTTACTGTGGTTTTAACAAGTGGGGTGGCTACTTTAATGATACTGCCACAATATTTTGAAAGCTTATTAGGAGTTAGCAAAACTACTGCTTTGTTATATCAAAATTTGGCCATAGTGATGATCATACTAGGAAGTTTAGCGCAAGGATATTTAGCAGATTTTTTAGGACATTTTAAAATTTGTTTGATTTTCACTTTACTTTTTGGAATTTTTGGCATTAGTTTTAGCTTTTATAATGAGTGGTTTTTGTTATTTTATTTGCTTGCTTGTTTTGCACAAGGTATTATAGCTTTTGCTCCTATTTTTATGACTCAAATTTTTACCACAGAGTTAAGATCGAGCGGTCTTTCTTTTGCTTATAATATTTCTTATGCGATTTTGGGTTTTATAACCCCTTTTATTGTTAATTTTGTATATAAGGAGTATTTTTATATTTATATTATTTTTATAATTATTGCTAGTTTGCTAAGTATATTTTTAGTAAAAAGCTCTTTTAAAAATTTATAACATTTTTTATTTAAACTTCTATTTTTCAATACATTCAAACTTTTATAATATCTTCTTATTATACTAATATTTTATTATTGTTTATAATTAAGCTTAAATTTATAAACATAGTGTTAATATTGCTTTGCTGTTGAAAAGTTGTTTGTAATTTATACTAAAAAAACATAAAGATAATATTGATGCAGTATCTATAAATATATACAAAAAAAGGATTTACATGTTAAGATTTTTATCCAAAAATCACCTCACG
>NZ_JAKMQP010000015.1:0-18847 GCF_025771615.1 Campylobacter sp. IFREMER_LSEM_CL292 | reverse complement strand
GAAAACTTCTTCTATTTTGCAGGTTTAGGTTATACTTTTGCTGAAACTGTTAGAGTAGGATTTGACTATATCGGTGGTAAAACTGAATATGCAGCAGGTGCTGAAACAGATAAAAATGAATATATCGCAAGAGTATCTTATGCATATAGCCCAAAACTTACATTTAGTGGCTTCTATTCTTACTTAACTGAAGATTTCAATAAAGCTGGTGTTCATGATAGCGATGATCAATTCATCAGACTTGAAGCTCTATACAAATTCTAATTATAAAAGCTAAGCCAAAAGGCTTAGCTTACTATATCTAAAATTATCTCTTCTTTTAATCCTTGTATCTTGATTTCTTTTATTTTTAAATCATTAGGTAGATTTTCAAGCAAAGCTTCTTTATTATGTATATTTTTACTTGCTAATACTCTTAGTATTTTACCCCTATAAGCTTTAGCAAAATGACTTAAAGTTTTGGAATTTTTTAAAAAAGCGAGATTGAGATAAAATTGTTTATTTTTTTTAGATATAATCGAGCTTTATTTATATTTAAAAAAGGCATATTATGTTACGCTCATTTATAATTAGTATTTTTTTTATAAATTCTTTAATGGCTTTTAATGTAAAGTCTTTATTTACTTATACTTTTAATGATAATATTAGCTATGATTTAAAAAAAGCTAAAGAAATATATTTTAAAAACAAATGTAACACCTGTCACGGAGAAAATGGAGAAAAAAATTCTTATGGCAAAAAAGCTATTAAAGACTTAAGTCCAGAAGAAATCAAAGGTACCTTAAAAGACTATGCTAATGGATATTTTAAAGATCAATCAAGCGATAACATTCAAATGAGCATATACGCCAAAAAATTAAGCGGAAGTGATATGGATCACATTATAGCTTACTTAAAGGGGCAAAATTTTTCTATCGAGCTTAATCAAAAAGATCTTTTAGAAGAAGAACCTGCACCAAAAACAAAACATAATACATTTTTAAAATAAAAAAAGGAGTTTTCATGAGAAAAAATCTACTGCTAGCTAGCTTGTTTTGTGCTAGTTCAATTTATGCTGCGGAAGTAAAAATAGGAGTTATTTTACCACTTACTGGCGCTTTAGCGGCTTATGGTAATGATGTATATGAAGGTATCAAACTAGCTAATACCTTAAATCCAAATTTAAAAAATGGAGATAATGTTAAAATCATAGCCATAGATACAAAAGGTGATAAAATAGAAGCAGCAAATGCCACCACTAGACTTATCTCTCAAGATAAAGTTTTAGGACTTATAGGTGAAGCTGTTACACCAAATACTATGCAAGTTTTATCTATAGCTGAAGAAAGGAAAATCCCAGTAATAGCTCCTGTTGCTTCAGGCGATAAACTTTTGGATAAAAAAAGCTACGCTAGTAGAGTTTGTTTTATGGATAGCTTCCAAGGAGATAAATTTGCAAACTATGCATATAAAGATTTAAATTTAAAAACTGTAGTTGTAATAGTTGATCAAAGCAATGTGTATTCACTAGGCTTAGCAAGAGCCTTTGAAAAAGAATTTAAACAAAATGGCGGGAAAATACTTAAAAAATTAACTATCTCATCGGGCGATAAAGACTTTAAAGCTATTGTTTCACAACTTAAAAGTATCAATCCTGACTTTGTTTATATGCCAATTTACCATCCAGAAGCAGCTTTAATAGCAAGACAAGCAAAAGCAGTTGGTTTTAATAAACTTTTAAGTGCAGGTGATGGGGTAAATAATAAAACATTTATTGAACTTGGGGGTGATGCTGTAAATGGAGTAATCTTTACCGATAGTTTTGACTATAACAATCCACCAACAACTTTGTCTAAAAATTTCATCAATGCTTATGAAAAAGATCATGGCACCAAAGAGCTTCCAGCATTTTCTGCTATGGGAGCTGATGCTTATTATGTAATGGTAAATGCAATGAATGAATGTGCTAATAATCTTAACGCACAATGCATTAATGAAAAAATTCATTCTACTAGTAATTTTGAAGGCGTAGGTGGAGTTATAAGCATAGATGCTAGTGGCAATGCAAGTCGTTCTGTAGTTATAAAAGAAATACAAGAACAAAAACAAGTTTATAAAACTATTATTAATCCTTGAAAGGTTAAACTATGAAAAAAATTAGTATAGCTATATTGTCTATCATAGCTTGTAATATCATACAGGCAAAAGAAATTAACATTGGCGTAGTTTTACCTCTAACAGGATCTACTGCAGCTTATGGTCAAAGTGCTTTAGATGGAGTGAAAATTGCAAATTCTATGAAAAATACTTTAAGTAATGGCGATAAGGTAAATCTTGTTGTAGTAGATACAAAAGGTGATAAAATAGAAAGCGCAAATGCTAGCACAAGATTAATTTCGCAAAATAAAGCTTATGCACTTATTGGAGAAATGCTAACAGCTAATACTTTACAAGTGATAAGAATTGGCGAGGAAAAAAAGATACCAGTGGTTGCTCCTGCAGCTACTGCTGATAAAATTTTAAATAAAAAATTATATGCCAGTAGAGTTTGTTTTATGGATAGCTTTCAAGGCTCGTCTTTAGCTACTTATGTAAAAAATAAGTTAAATTACACTAAAGCTGTGATTATTAGCGATCAAAGCGCGGATTATTCTTTAGGTTTAACTAGGGCCTTTGAAAAAGAATTTAGCAAACAAGGTGGAAAAATTTTAGATAAATTTAGAATTACAGCAGGCGATAAAGACTTTAAAGCTATACTTTCTCAAGTTAAAAATTTAAAACCTGATTTTATTTATCTTCCAGTATATTACACTGAGGCTTCCTTGTTCGCACGTCAAGCAAAAGCAATGGGTGTTAATATTCCTATGGGTTCAGCAGATGGAGTTGCCGATGAAACTTTTATCAATCTAGCTCAAGATGCAGCAGAAGGATATTTATTTACAGATAGTTTTGATTATAATAACCCTCCAACACAGCTTTCAAAAGACTTTATATTAGCCTATGAAAAAGAAAAACAAAGCAAAGAAGTTCCAAATTTTACAGCTATGGGTGCAGATGCATATTTTGTAATCTTTGAAGCTATGCAAAAATGTGTTAATGATTTCAATAGTGAATGTATCAACAACAACATTCATGCTACTTCTAAATTTGAAGGTGTTAGCGGGGTGATCAGTATAGACAAAACAGGTAATGCCACGCGCTCAATTGTTATAAAATCAATAGAGAATCAAAAACAAGTTTATAAAGACTCGATTCTACCATAAATAAAAATTTTAAGAGGTTCAATGGATAGTTCTTTAATTTTACAGCAAATTATAAATGGATTTAGTTTAGGCAGTATGTATGCACTTATCGCCATAGGCTATACAATGGTTTATGGTGTTTTAAGACTGATTAATTTCGCACATGGTGATATTATGATGGTGGGTGCATATTCAGCTTTATTTTGTGTTACAAGCATGAATGTACCTTTCTTAGGCGCTCTTTCTTTAGCTATGTTATTTGCAGCAGCTTTAGGTATAGCTATTGATAGAGTAGCTTATAAACCTTTAAGAAAAGCACCTAGAATTTCTTTACTTATCACAGCCATAGGTATAAGCTTTTTAATACAAAATGTATTTAATGTCTTATTTGGTTCAACGCCAAAATATTTTCCTGTGCCAAGCTATCTTGAAACAGTGATTAATTTTAATAATATCAGCATTAGCATTAATAGTATTTTAGTGCCTATTTTGACATTTTTTATATTATTAGTGGTTTTATTCATACTTTATAAAAGCAAATATGGCATTGCTATTAGAGCTTTAGCTTTTGATATTCATACTGTAAATTTAATGGGAATTGATGCAAATCGTATTATCGCTATTGTATTTGCACTAGGTTCAGCTTTAGCTGCTATTGGTGGTATTTTTTGGGCTGTTAGTTATCCTTCTGTTGAACCTAGCATGGGAACTCTTATAGGACTTAAGGCCTTTGGCGCTGCTGTTTTAGGTGGTATTGGTTCTGTTGCTGGGGCAGTTTTAGGTGGTTTGATTATAGGTTTTACAGAGGTTGTTGTTGTTGCTATTTTCCCTGATCTTTCTGGTTTTAAAGATGCATTTGCATTTATCTTTTTGGTATTAATTTTACTTTTTAAACCAACTGGAATTTTGGGTATTAATTTTGAAAAAAGTAGGTTTTAAAATGATTGCAAGAAAAATTACACATTTAAGTTTCTTTATTATAGCGCTTGCTTTTCTTTTTATATCTCCTTATTTTTTTAACGATTATAAAATAGGAATTTTAAGCAATATTGCTATTTTTGTAATCTTAGCGGTAAGTTATAATCTTATCAATGGAGTTACAGGACAATTTTCATTAGAGCCAAATGGTTTTGTAGCTATAGGAGCTTATGTTGCGGCCTTAGTTTTACTTACAAGTGAAAGCAAAATCGATCAGTTTTCTTTAGAGGATCCAAGTAGTTTTATTTTGATGATTCATTCGCCAAGCTTTATTGTAGCTTTACTTGCTGCTGGGGTTTGTGCTATGCTTTTATCTTTAGTTTTAGCCTTTGCAGTATTTAGAGTTAGAGGAGATTATTTAGCTATTGTAACACTAGGCTTTGGAATTATTATCAAGCTTATGGCAATTAACTTTGCTTCTGTTACAAATGGCTCTTTGGGCTTAAACGATATTCCTAAACATACTACCTTATACTGGAGTGGTGGGATTGCTATATTTTCTGTTATTATCATCTTAAATATTGTTAGTTCAAAATTTGGTAGAGCCATGAAAGCTGTAAGAGATGATGAAGATGCAGCATTAGCAATGGGTATTAACACTTTTAATATTAAAACCTTAGCCTTTAGCACTTCAGCATTTTTAGAGGGTGTTGGAGGAGGCTTATTAGCTTGCGCACTAGCTTCAGTTTCACCTGAACAATTTGACTTTTTATTTACTTTTCAGCTTTTAATCATCATTGTTTTAGGCGGCTTAGGTTCAACTACTGGTGCCATCATAGGAGCTATTTTAGTAATAGGCGGAAGTGAGTATTTAAGATTTTTAGATGAGAGTATGAATATTTTTGGTTATGAAACTCCTGCCATGCCTGGTCTTAGAATGGTTGTGTTTTCTGTTATATTGATTTTAGTAATGCTTTTTGCAAGAAGAGGAATAATGGGTGATAAAGAATTAACAGATATTTTATTTAAGTTTTCTAAAAGGAATAAAAAATGATTTTAGAGCTTAAAAAAATCCATAAAAATTTTGGTGGAGTTAGTGCTATAGCAAATACTTCTTTTACTATAAAAGAAAGCGAAATTTTTGGACTTATAGGTCCAAATGGTGCAGGAAAAACGACACTATTTAATATTATTACAGGAAATTATAAACCAAGCAGTGGAGAAGTATTTTTTCTAGGAAAAAAGATTGACCATTTAAAGCCGCACAAAATAGTTCATCTAGGCATAGCAAGAACTTTTCAAAATATTAGACTTTTTTCTAGCATGAGTGTTTTAGAAAATGTATTAATTGGTTTTGATAAGAGTATTAAATATAATATTTTTGAAGCTTTTTTACATTTGGGAAGATTCTCCAAAGCAGAAAAAAATGCAAAAAAAGCAGCTTATGAAATTTTAGAACAACTCAATATTGCTCATTTGGCTGATGAAAGGGCCACTAGTTTAAGTTATGGACAACAAAGAAAAGTTGAAATAGCAAGAGCTTTAGCAACAAATCCTAAACTTTTATTGTTAGATGAACCAGCAGCAGGTATGAATTCAACAGAAAGCGATGATTTAGCCGAATTGATTTTTGATATAAGAAATAATAAAAAAATCAGCGTTTTGCTTATTGAGCATGATATGAAATTTGTAAATAAGCTTTGCGATAGGGTTATGGTGCTTGATTATGGTAAGACTATTTTTGAAGGAAAACCAAGTGATGCTGTTCAAAATCCTGAAGTAATTAGTGCATATTTGGGAGATTTTAATGCTAGTAGTTAAAGATTTACATGTTTATTATGGCTTAATAGAAGCTGTTAAAGGTATAGATTTCACCATAAAAACAGGAAGTATAGTTAGCTTGATAGGCTCAAATGGTGCAGGAAAAACATCAACACTTAATGCAATGCTAAATTGTGTTAAAAAAACTGGTGAAGTAAGTTTTTTAGGTTATGACACTCAAAGACATTTACCTCATACTTTAGTACAAAAAGGTATAGCATTGGTACCTGAAGGAAGAAGAGTTTTTATAAATCTCACTATAGAAGAAAATTTAAAAATTGGTGCTTTTAATAATGCAGAAAACTATGAACATTTGAAAAATCAAATGTATAGACTTTTCCCAAGATTAAAAGATAAAAAAAACGCATTAGCGGGGACTCTAAGCGGTGGAGAAGCTCAAATGCTAGCTATTTCAAGAGCTCTTATGAGTGAACCAAAACTTTTAATGCTAGATGAACCTTCGCTAGGACTTGCTCCAAAAATAGTTGGAGAGGTTTTTGATATTATAGTCAAATTAAAAGAAGAAGGTATTACTATTTTATTAGTGGAACAAAATGCATTTTCAGCTTTAAAAATCAGCGATTATGCTTATGTTCTAGAAAATGGTAAAATCGCTATGCATGCACCTGCAAAAGATCTTATCGGTAATGATGAGATTAGAAAAAAATACCTTGGAGCTTAAATCATGAGAAGACAACTTTTAGCTTTTGGGGATATAAAAATTTCTATTTTTTTATTTTTAATTTTTGCCCTATTTTGCGCTCTAGCTACTTTTATAGAAAGTGCTTACAATACTCCAACAGCATGGGCCATGATATATGGAACATCTTGGTTTGGCTTTATACAGCTCATACTAGGAATCAATCTTTTAACAGCTCTTTTTAAATATAAAATGTTTAACAAGAGAAAAATACCGCTTTTAATCTTTCATATCTCATTTTTATTTATATTGCTAGGTTCAGCTATGACTAGATATATGGGATTTGAAGGAAATTTACACATTAGGGAAAACGAAAAAAATAATATCATTGAAACCTCAAAAAGTTATATCTACATAGCAACCTTAAAAGATGATAAAGTATATAGTGCTGCAAAATCTGAATATATTGCCACTTTACCTTTTGTAAATGATTTTTCATTTGATTTAATACTACCCGATGAAAAGGCTCAAATTTCATATGAAAATTTGATTTTAGATGCAAAAGAAATTTATATCGATGATAACAACTCTGCTCCTCTTTTATCTTTAATGCTTTCACAAAATAACGAATCTAAAGAATTGCTTTTTCAAGCAGGGGATATAAAAAATATCAATGGTGTCAATATAGCATTTTTAAACGACTCTGCTCCAAGTCCTTATATAAAAATTGATAAAGATCTAAAGCTTAGTGCTGATTTTGATTTAAAATACATGTCAATGAGTGATGGTAAAGAAAACATTTTAAAAGCAAATCAAAAAGCACAAGCTAAAGATTTAAGATTATATTCTTTTAATGATATTAATTTAGTGGTAAAATTTGCTTCTTTACATGGTAAAAAAACCTTAGAAGGCGTTAATCAAGCTCAAGATGAAAGCTTTTTTACTTGGTTTAAAAATAGTTGGATAGAGCTAGGACGCAATGCTTTGATTTCTTTATTTGGTGAGGCAAAATACTGGAATAATTCTTTATTAAATAATTTCAAAGACTTTGCACAAAGCACTAAATATATGCCAACTCAACTTTCAGAAAATGCTATTAATGCTTTAAAATTAAAATTAAGCTATAAAGGAGAATCTAAAGAAGTTTTCCTAGTAGAATACAACTCGCCTATCCGTATTGATGTAGCAGGTCAACCTTTCTTTTTAAGATGGGGTCCTAAAGGAATAGAAATGCCATTTGAAATGTACTTAAAAGACTTTGAGCTAGAACGCTATCCTGGTTCGATGTCGCCTATGTCTTATGCAAGTTATGTGGAAATTGATAATGCCGAACAAAAATTAGAATATAAGATTTTTATGAATAATGTTTTAGATTATCAAGGTTATAGATTTTACCAAAGTTCTTATGATCAAGATGAGCTTGGCACCATACTTTCAGTTAATAAAGATCCGGGTAAAATTCCTACATATATTGGATATTTTTTACTTACATTAGGAATGTTTTTAAATATTTTAAATCCTCATTCAAGATTTAGGACTTTAGCTAAATTAATCAATCAAGACACCTTGAAAAAAACAAGTGCGATATTGACATTTATATTAGTTTTTTTTGCAAGCCAAAATACTTATGCAAATGAACCCATCAAGGTAGATGAAACACATGCTAAAGAACTTGCTTCTTTGGTAGTGCAAAAACCTGATGGTAGAATGGTTCCTTTTAATACTTTAGCTATGGAAGTTTTAGAAAAAATATACAAAAACACAACCTTTCAAGGCCAAAGTGCCGAAGCAACTATCATATCAATGATTTTTGATGGCAGTGCATGGTATGATAAAGATATTATATTTATGCCAACAAGTCGCTTGGTTAATGAAGAAATTTCTAAAATTTTAGGTATTGAACCTAGAGCTTATACTAGTTTTAAAGATTTTTTCACTACAGATGCTTATAAACTACAAAAATATGTAGAAAATGCTAATAGAAAAAATCCAAATCGTAGAAGTGTTTTTGATAAAGAAATAATCAAGCTTGATGAAAGAGTAAATATTGTAAATTTAATTTTTTCAGGAGATATTTTTAAATTTATTCCACTGCAAAATAGCACCAATAATCAATGGGTGGCACCACGCGAAGCATATATAGGATTAAAAGGCGAAGAAGGTAAAGAAGTAAGAAGCATTTTAGAAAATTATTTCAATGCAGTTAGCAATTCTATTGCACATAACAACTGGGATGAAGCAACTAAAAATTTAAATATTATCAAAAATTACCAAGAAAAATACGGCCATGAAGTTATGCCAAGTGCTAAAAAAATTAATACAGAAATCTTTTTCAACAAAAGTCAAATTTTTGTAAATCTTGCTCCGCTTTATTTATGCGCTGGATTTTTACTTTTGATTATAGTTTTTGTTAAAATGCTCCTGCCAAAAATTCGCATTGATTTTATATTTAAATGTGTTTATATGTTTAACATTGTGGCATTTTTCATCCATACTCTAGGTTTGGCTTTGCGTTGGTATATAGCAGGTCGTGCTCCATGGAGTAATGCATATGAGAGCATGGTTTATATAGCTTGGGCTTTATCATTATCTGGAATTTTCTTTTCGAGAAAAAGTCCTATTGCACTTTCTTTAACCTCTATTTTAGCAGGAGTTACTTTAGGTGTAGCTCATCTTAGCCAAATGGATCCGCAAATTACCAATTTAGTTCCTGTGTTGCAATCTTATTGGCTAACAATACATGTTTCGGTTATTACTGCTAGCTATGGATTTTTAGGATTATGTGCATTATTAGGTATATTTGTACTTATTTTATTATGTATGCTAAAAATCAATGGCAAACATAATGAAAACATTTTAAGAAATATTACAGAAGCAACAAGAATCAACGAAATGGCTATGATTTTAGGACTTTGCTTACTTACAGTTGGAAATTTCTTAGGTGCTATATGGGCAAATGAAAGCTGGGGAAGATATTGGAGTTGGGACTCTAAAGAAACTTGGGCTTTAATTAGTATTTTAGTTTATGCAGCCATTTTGCACATTAGAATGGTACCAAAATGGGCAAATCAATACATTTTTGCAGTTTGCTCCATGTTTGCATATTGGGTAATTATCATGACTTATTTTGGTGTAAATTACTTTTTAACTGGTATGCATTCTTATGCAGCAGGAGATTCTGTGAAAATTCCTGATTATGTGTATTGGGGATTTTTATTTATGGTAGCATTAAGCTTAGCAAGTTATTTTAAAAGATCTTATGCAACAAAATTATAGGAAAGTTTTAAATGAATAATTCTCTTTTTATTTTTTTAGTTATAGCTTTAGTGATAATTATCATACTTGGAATTCTTTTGGTATTATTTTTCATGCACAAAGAAAAACAACCAAGCAAATCAAATCCAGCTAAAACTCCAAAAATAAGTAATATAGAAGATTTTATATCTAAAGCAAATAATGTAAGCAACTCTCAAGAAATTCAAGCTTTAATTTTGCAATTTTTAAATTCACAAAAACTAGGATCTAATCCAAAAGACAGCGCCACTAAAAGAAAACTTGATTTCATTAGTGCTATTTCAGCCAATGCTAATGCTACTCCTAAAAACATTTCATTTTTAAACAATGAGCTAAAAAAAAGATATAAAGCTTTGAAAAAAGAAATTGATGCTTATGAGCAAATAGGTCTAGCAAAAAGAAAAATGAGACAATCTTAAGGTTTTTTGATGAAAAATATTAGAAATTTCTCTATTATAGCTCATATTGATCATGGTAAAAGCACATTAGCTGATAGAATTATCAGCGAATGCGGAGCTATTAGCGATAGACAAATGAGCGCCCAAGTAATGGATACTATGGATATAGAAAAAGAGCGTGGTATAACTATAAAAGCTCAATCTGTGCGTTTAAATTATAAATTCAACAATGAAGAATATGTATTAAATTTAATAGACACTCCGGGCCATGTTGATTTTTCCTATGAAGTAAGTCGTTCTTTGGCAAGTTGCGAAGGAGCTTTACTTGTTGTTGATGCTTCTCAAGGAGTAGAGGCTCAAACTATAGCCAATGTTTATATAGCCTTAGAAAATGATCTTGAAATCATACCAGTGATTAATAAAATTGATCTTCCTTCGGCTGATATTGAAAAGGTTAAACACGAAATAGAGCATATTATAGGAATTGATTGCTCTAATGCAATTTGTGTTAGCGCAAAAACAGGTGTAGGTATAAAAGAACTCATAGAAACTATCATCACAAAAATTCCTGCGCCAAAAACTGATGATGAAGCACCTACCAAAGCTTTAATTTATGATTCTTGGTTTGATAATTATCTTGGAGCTTTGGCTTTAGTTAGAATTTATGAGGGAAATATTGCTAAAAATGATGAAGTTTTAGTTATGAGTACAGATAAAAAACATCTCGTGCAAGATCTTTTCTATCCTCATCCATTAAGCCCTATAAAAACTAAAAAATTAGAATCAGGTGAAGTAGGTGTTATCGTGCTTGGACTTAAAAATGTCGCCGATGTTCAAGTAGGTGACACCATAACACTAACTAAAAACAAAGCAAAAGAAGCCATTGGTGGTTTTGAAAAAGCCAAAGCTTTTGTTTTTGCAGGATTATATCCTATAGAAACGGATAAATTTGAAGATTTAAGAGATGCTTTGGACAAATTAAAACTTAATGATAGTTCTATTACCTATGAACCTGAAACATCCCTTGCTTTAGGATTTGGTTTTAGAGTTGGTTTTTTAGGTCTTTTGCATATGGAGGTTATTAAAGAAAGACTTGAGCGTGAGTTTAACCTTGATTTAATTGCTACTGCTCCAACTGTTACTTATAAAATTTATCAAACCGATGGAGAAGTTTTAAAAATTCAAAATCCAAGCGAACTACCTCCGGTAAATAAAATCGATTATATAAAAGAACCTTATGTAAAAGCAACTATCATAACTCCAAGCGAATACCTAGGGAATTTAATCACTCTTTTAAATCGCAAACGCGGTATGCAAGTTAAGATGGATTACATCACTCCTGAGCGCGTTTTACTTGAGTATGATATACCTTTAAACGAAATCGTTATGGACTTTTACGATAAACTTAAATCACTTACCAAAGGCTATGCTAGTTTTGATTATGAGCCTATTGAATTTAGAGTGGGAGATCTTGTAAAACTTGATATTAAAGTAGCTGGTGAAAATGTCGATGCACTAAGCATCATAGTGCCAAATGAAAAAGCACTAAGCAAGGGCAGAGAGCTTGTAAAAGCGATGAAAGAAATCGTCCCAAGACAGCTTTTTGAAGTTGCTATCCAAGCAAGCATAGGAAATAAAATTATTGCAAGAGAAAATGTAAAATCCATGGGTAAAAATGTAACCGCAAAATGTTATGGTGGGGATATTACTAGAAAAAGGAAACTTCTTGAAAAACAAAAAGAAGGTAAAAAAAGAATGAAAGCTATTGGTAAGGTGCATTTACCTCAAGAAGCATTTTTAAGTGTTTTAAAAATAGACTAAATCCCTAGTTTATGCACTAGGGATATAAATTTATGCATTGATATCTAAAGAATTTCCACCCATTTCATTAATTTTTTGAGTTACTGTTTCAATAGCTTTATCAATTGTCTCATAGCTGATATCAGGAAGTTTGCCACCCCACATTTTTTCCGCTTGCGCAAATCCTGCTTTTAGACCTTCTAAACCTTTTTGAAGTTTTTCCATGTCTTCACCAGCCCCATTAATAACAAAATCAGCCAATCTTTGAGATGTTTTTGCTACACCAAAATATCCATCTTCCCCAATAAGCTCTTTTGCTTCATCAGCATTTAAACTAAGTATATCTTTACCTTCATATCCTATAGCTTTAAAATCTACATTTGATAAAATAGCTGTTAAAGAATCCTTAGATTGAGCTCCTTGAAAAATCCCTGCCTGAGATAGACCATTGGATGAACTCATGCTAAATACTTGCTGCATAAAATTCATAGCATAAAGCTCGGTTATGCCTTTTCCTCCCATACTAGCAAGCTTACTAAGCTTATCCTCATCTATATCTTTTGTGCTATTAGCACTTTTGGTATTGGCATCTTCAAGTTTTGTATTCAAATTAGCCTTCCTATTGCTAACTTGCGACTCTACTGCCACGCGTGAATACGAATTTATTTGCATCCTTGCTCCTTTTTTGTGGGTTTATAAAAATCGTCTAAAAAAAATTAAAATTTACATTAAGAAATTTATAATTACAGCTTAAATATAATGCCAAATATTTATTGTATTTTTAAAATTTGGGTGATATAAATGTTTTTCAAAGATTTTTTCATTATCATTGTCGATCCATATTTTAAAGATATTATAGAAGGTATAGAATCTCTTTATTAAATTTATTTTATCTATAAAATTTTAAATAAAATAATTTTTAATAAGGAAAGCTATGTCAATACATAATTTTTACACTACATTAAATCCTACCAAACTATTTATAAAATGTGCTTTGCCAAACATGGCTAGCATGGCTTTTATTTATCTTTATGTAATTATTGATGGAATTTTTGTTGGAAGATATTTGGGTTCAAATGCACTTGCTGCTATGAATTTAATGATGCCTTTTATCATGATAAGTTTTGCTCTAGCTGATATGATAGCCATAGGCTCATCAGTGCAAATAGCAATTAATCTAGGTAAAGGAAAAGTTGAAAAAGCAAAAGCTATTTTTTCTTTTTGTATAGTTCTTATTTTTGCAATTTCTTGTTTAATGGGAATTTTAGGATTTTTTCTAGCAAAAACATTAAGTGCTTTTATGGGAGCTGATGAGAATATTCAAAGTTTATCTACTGAATATATGCAAATTTTTGCCACTTTTGCTCCCTTTATTATGCTAGCTTTTGCTATGGATAATTATCTTAGGATTTGTGGAAAAACTTTTTATAGCATGATAGTTAATATCATTACTGCTTTGAGTAATATTTTTCTTGATTGGCTTTTTATAGTAGTTTTTGATTGGGGGCTTTTTTCGGCAGCTTTAGCAACTTGTATAGGTATGTTTTTAGGAAGCGTTTTAGGGATACTACCTTTTATTTTTAAAGATTTAACTTTAAAATTTAAAAAACCGATAATCAAATTACAAATACTAAAAAATATACTTTATAATGGCTCATCTGAATTTTTTTCTAATATTTCTAGCTCTTTTTATACCATCTTAGCTAATGCTTTCTTGCTTAAACTTTCTGGAAGTACAGCTGTTGCAGCATTTTCTGTGATTTTATATCTTAGTACTTTTGTTTTCATGCTAGTTTTGGCCATGTGTGATGCTATGCAACCTGCATTAAGTTATAATTATGGACACAAAAATATTGCAAGAATTCAAGCTATTTTTAAAAGAATGTTTTTTGCTTCTTGGGGTGTAAGTACAATAGTGTTTTTATTTGTTTATTTTTTCAATAACCTTATAGTAAGTGTTTTTAACAAAGATAACAACCAAGATTTTATCCATATAGCACAAAATGCCTTAATATTTTTTTCTTTTTCTTTTTTATTTTCTTGGTTTGGAAAACTCTGCGCTTCATTTTTCACAGCACTTGATAAACCCTTACTTTCTTTAGGAATTTCTATTTCCCAAAGTCTTATTTTCCCATTTTTATCCTTGTTTATACTAACACAATTTTTAGGAGTAAATGGAGTTTGGCTAGCCACTTTAGTGGGTGATATTTGTATGATTTTTATTGCCTCATTTTTATTATATAAAACTTTTAAAAATCTAAACTCTTAGCTAATTTTAAACAAGAGTTTAGATCTTGTTCTTTACATATATATAAATTTTTAAAATTACGAAGTTTTAAAGCTGTACTTTGACCTATAACTACAACTTTATCTTCTTTTTCTAATGCAAAAAATTTCAAAAATTGCTCTATGCTTGAAGGAGCGCTAAAGATAAAAACACTTGGATGATGTATTTTTAACTCATCTTTTTTAGGCTCTATGGCTATATTTTCATAAACGATTAATTGTTTTAAAAGGATATTTTCTTTCAGCAAATACTCATCAAGACCTGAACTAATTTTCTTCGCTCTTAAATAAAGACATTTTTTATTTTTAAACTCAAATAAAAACTCACTAGCTAAATTTTTACCATAAGCCTTGCTAGGATATTTGACATTTTTAAAGCCAAGCTCTTTTGCAAAATCAGCACTTTTTTCTCCCACAGCATAAAGTTTAATATTAAAATCAATTTTGTTTTTACTTGACATTAATGCTTTTAATGCATTCTTGGAGCTAATGATTAAACAATCAAATTCCTTTAAATTAACTTCAAAATCAAGAAATTTAATTTCATTTAATCTTATAGTCTTAACACCATCAAATTCTTTATCCCCTATAAAATAAATCATTATTTTCCTATAAAAGTTTTATCAAAATTTGATCTTAAATTTAAAGTTGCTATATAAGGATCATTTGCTTGCATTATCGCTCTAACCACAGCTATACCTTGTATATTACAATCTTTAAGCAAATTTAAATTAACTTCATCTATCCCACCTATAGCCACAATAGGTAAAGAAACTAAACTAGCAATTTCTTTTAATCCATCTATGCCAAGCACAACACAATCTTGCTTGCTAGGCGTAGTAAAAACAGCCCCCACTCCAAGATAAGTAGCACCTTGAGTATTAATAAGATCATTTTTATGATTGATCGTAAGCCCTATGATTTTTTCTTCGCCTAAAAGTTCCCTTGCTTTTTTTAAAGGCATATCCTTTTGTCCTATATGCACTCCATTTGCATTCACAGCCATGGCTATATCGATTCTATCATTTATCACAAAAGGTGTGTTGTATTTTTCACACAAAGCTTTAACTTTTAAAGCAAGATTATAAAATTCTAAAGTACTAAGATTTTTCTCTCTAAGTTGTAAAATATCAATCTTAGCTTTCAAAGAAGCTTCTAAAATATTTAAAAACTCGCTTTCGCTTTTTTCACCCTTGCTTGCGACAAGATAAATTTTAAATGATTTCATATTTGGCTCTTTTTTTAATTTCTTCATCATCTAAATTATTTAAAGCATCGATTAAATTCACTCTAAAACTACCACTTCCACTAGAAAGCTCTTGAGCGATTTCGCTAGCTATGCCAAAACTAAGCAAAGCATATAAACTAGCCTGAAATTTATCTTCTAACGCTCCTGCAAAAACTCCACACAAAGAAGCACACATACAACCTGCTCCAGTTATCTTAGTAGCCATGATTGAGCCATTATAAATTTTAGCAATACGCTCTTGATTTATAATATAATCAATTTTTCCAGTTATAGCTAAAACACGCTTAGTTTTATAAGAGTATTCTTTAGCTTTTTCTAAAAACTCATTATCGATTACAAAAGTACTATCAACCCCTCTTGCTTTACCATCTAAACCTATAACACTAGCCATTTCAGATGCATTTGCCTTAACAATACTAATACCTTTTAGATTAAGTAATTCAAAATTAATCCCATCTCTTGCCTTACTCACACCCAAAGCAACAGGATCAAAAATTATAGGTTTATTTAATAAAGTATATTCTTTAGTTGCTTTTAACATAGAATTTGCTATAAGTTGATTAATCGTACCTGTGTTTAATACTAAGGCTGAACTTATTCTAGCAAAATCAGCTTGCTCTTCATAAAAATCAGCCATAGCAGCACTTGCTCCCATTGCTATAGTTATATTTGCACAATCATTAGCTGTAACATAATTAGTAATATGATGAATCAAAGGATTTTTTTCTCTTACTGCTTTAATAATCATTTTTACTCCTTGTCATATTGAAAAAAATGATTAGTCGGGCCACAACCTTTTCCAAGTGCTAAAGAATTTAATATAGCTCCATACACATAATCTTTAGCAAGTTTTATAGCTTCACGTTTTTCTTTACCTAAGGCAAGATTACTAGCTATAGCTGAACTTAATGTACAACCTGTGCCGTGTGTATTTTTTGTATTAATTTTTTCTGCTTTAAAAATACTAAATTCCTTTCCATCATAAAAAACATCATTGGTGTTATATTTACTATGTCCACCTTTAATCAAAACACTTTTTGCACCTTCTTTGTGAAGTTTTATAGCGGCTTTTTTCATATCCTCCTCATTAAGTATTTTAAAATCACACAAAAACTCAGCCTCGGGAATATTTGGAGTAAGTACATCAGCTAAAGATAAAATTTCATCTTTAAAAAACTGACAATTTTCTAAAGGCATTAAAGCATAGCCATTTTTTGCAAACATCACAGGATCAATCACTACATTTTTAGCTTTAAAGCGCAATAAATTTTCTTTTACACAAATTATGATTTCCTTTGAACCCAGCATTCCAATTTTCACAGCAGCTGGCTCTATGTCTTCATAAACTGCTAGCATTTGCTCATCTATTATCTTAGTGGGTATATCAAAACAAGAAATCACCCTTGCAGTATTTTCAGCCACAACGCTTAAAACTATACTCATACCAAATAAATTATGAGCGCTAAAAGTTTTTAAATCAGCTTGTATGCCAGCTCCACCACTACAATCACTTCCTGCTATAGTTAAGATAGGAATTTTAGTTTTTGTTTTTGCTTGTATCATTTTTATCCTTTTTTTATAAAAAAGGAAAGTTTTTGCAAGAATTCAAAGTTTGCATTACCAAACTTCTCAAGGGTCGAAGTTATACTTCCTCTCAGCAAAAGCTCCCCATTAATGAAAAATTATATCTTAGTTTTAATTAATCTTTAAAAATATTTTGAAATACTGCTATAATTTTGAAAAAACTACACAAAAATAAAAGGAAAAATATGACTAAAATTATTTTTGTTTGTTTAGGTAATATTTGTCGTTCTCCCATGGCCGAATTTATTATGAAGGATCTTATATCAAAAGCAAATTTAAATAATGAATTTATTATTTCTAGTGCAGGTACTTCAGGTTACCACGATGGGGAGGATATGCATTATAAAACTAAAGCTTTATTAGATAACAAAAATATAAATTCTAAGCCATTTTGTAGTAAAAAACTAAATTTAAAAATGTGCGAGGATAATGATTTAATTATCGTAATGGATAATTCTAATTATAATGATATAGTTAAAAATTTTCCAAATGCAAAACATAAAATTCATAAAATCACTTCTTTTGCCTTAGAATTAGGATATGACGAAGTGCCTGATCCTTGGTATAGTGGGAACTTTGATGAGACTTACACTATACTTTCAAAAGCATGTTTTGGGCTCTTAAATACTCTTTATAAAAATTTATCGTTTAAATAATATTTGTTTCTTTTTTAATTTTTAATGATATAATAAACTCATTTAAAATTCACCATAACATCAAAGGAGTTTAATTAATGAAAAGTATCAAATTAAAAATTTCATTAATAGCAAACATTATAGCTATAGTATGTCTTATAATACTTGGCGTTGTTAGTTTTATTTTTACAAAAAAAGCCTTAAATTATGAGGTAGTAAAAGCTGAAACTAATTATGTAAGAACTGCAGAAAAATCAATGAGAGATTTCAAAAAGCTCAATGTGCATTCTTTGGAAAAACTTTCTCAAGCCATCTTAAAGCTTCCATATAGCGAACTTAACACTCAAGAAAAACTTATGGATAATACAGGTAATTTACTAAAAACAGTTAGAGATATGAATAGTTATTTAGCTGTTTATATAGCTCAGCCAAGCGGTGAGTTAATAGTAAGTGATCCAGATAGCGATAGCAAAGGCTTAGATTATGGAATTTACGGAAAAGCAGATAATTACGATGCTACTACAAGAGAATTTTATATAGAGGCTAGAAAGAAAAATGGCTTATACATTACCGCATCTTATATTGATGCAACAACTGGTTTACCATGTTTTACCTACTCTATGCCATTAATCAAAGATGGTAAATTTATAGGTATACTAGCTATTGATGTTTTGGTAAAAGATCTACAAAACGAATTTAGCGAACTACCAGGAAGAACCTTTGTATTTGACCAAGCTTATACTGTATTTGCCTCAACTGACAAATCATTAGTTAGCGATAAGCAAAATCCAGATATTATAACAGTTGCTAAAGCTTATGAAAAAGCTGGTGATTATAATATTTTCAGCTATACCACACAAAATGGTAACAATAGATTTGGTATTTGTGTTAATGTTGATGGTTATACAACTTGTGCGGGCGAAAATATAGAAGTTATTGAAGCTCCTGCTTTAAAAATAGCTTATATTCAAACTACTATTGTTATTTTTACAAGTATAGCT
>NZ_JAKMQP010000014.1:0-19848 GCF_025771615.1 Campylobacter sp. IFREMER_LSEM_CL292 | reverse complement strand
TGATAACACTTAAGGCAACCATGATACTTACAACAATTGTTTGTATTGTTGCTGTTTTGAAAATAGGCTCATTTATAACATCAGCACTTTCGGTGCTACAAACAAGGTAAGAAGATATTTTAGCACATATACCTAGTCTTTCTTTTCCTTTTAATCCATATTCAAAGAAAGAATAATCACCATTTTGTTTGTGTGCATTTAATACCGGTCCATGATCTACTGATGGATCTAATAACTGCTTGTTTTTAGCAACAAATATCTTTCCATTTTCATCAAATAAAAAGCTATTACCAGGTATATTTTCAAAATTTTCTTGAAGCTCTTTTACTGGAATATCAACCCCAATAATTCCTACAAAATTACCATTTTTATATATAGATTTAGTATATGTTATTACATATTGATTTGTTGCTTTATCAATATAAGGAGAAGTGATGAAAATATCTTTATTTTCTTTGGCTCCAATATACCATGGTCTAGTTCTAGCATCATAGTTGATATTTTGTCCATAAATTTCGATATTTTTATTATTTTTATCACTAGTATCATTACTTACAAGATTTTCTCCATTATCTAAACTTATAAAAGCAGATAAAACTCCAGAAGCTTTTCTATATGATTTTAAAATAGAGCCAACATTATCTATCAAAGCTTGTTCGGAATTTAATTTTTCATATGGAAATTCCAAAATTGTTTTTTCCAAATTTAAAATTAAATCACTATTGTGCTTTCGAAATGTTTCTAAAGAAGTTCGAGCAACTTGTAAAATATCATTTTGCCTTTTTAGCTCATTATCATAAAGGTATGTTTTGGTAAAGTAAAAACTTAACACACCTAAAATAATCAAACTTAGTGCAGTGAAAAAATTTGCCATTAAAGACAATTTAACTTTCAAAGTGTTAAACATAATTTCCTCCGTATTTTATTTTTGTAATTTTAATTTTTAAAAATTAATTATCAATTAATATTTTTTTTAATTAATTTTTTTGCTTTTTCCCACAATCTCACTCCCAATTCTTTTGCATTGTTTTTATCTAAATTTTTATATTTATGGCTTGCGAGTTTTTCGAGTTCATTTAACTCTTTAGCTAAGATATTGAGTTTGCTTTGTGCTAGCTTGCTAAAATCATCAATTTTTGGATTTTGTTTAATTTCATTAATTTTGATAAGAATTTGTTCTCTGTTTTCTTGTATTAAGCGTTTAAATTTGGCAAATAAAGTGTCAAATTTATTTTCTAATAAATCTTTAAGTATATCTTTTACGGGATTATTAAATTCTAATGATATTTTTTTAAGCATTTGGATAAATTCTTGCTCTATGTCTATAAGTTCTTTTTCTTTATTTTTTAAATCATGTTCTAAAGCACTATATGCAAAGCTTGATTTAAATTTTTCAATCGCCAAAGAAATTCCTTCTTGTGTCCCATAAATACTTCCTATACATAAATCATAAGCAAAAGCCTTTGATTCGTTAGCAAGTTCAAAAGCAGCATTTAAAACTACTTGGGATATTTTTAAAATTCTTTCTTTTTCAAAGCTTCCTTCACAAATTGCATTAAATACAAGGTTTTTAGCGATTTCACAAGATGTAAGTTCTATGTTTTCACCTTTTTCTAAAGTTGTGATAAAAGCACTCTCGGCAGTTTCTTTTAAAAGGCCTAGTATTTCTATATCATAAAGCATTGCATCATTGATACTTATATTAAATTCATTTAAATTTAAATCTTTTAAAGTCTTTTCTAAATCAAAAAAGTTATCGCAAATTTTATGTTTAATGGTGTTTTTTTGTTCTTCTATTTTTACTTTTAATTTGCCATATTCGTTAATATAAACAAAAAATGCTTTTTTATCTTCTTCAACTCTAGCTTTAATAATACCTTGGATTATTTTGGAAATATTTTCTTCATTTATAAGTCCAAGTTTTTCTAATACTTTAGAAAAGATAGCAAAAAGCTCTTCATTGCTAGTATTTTCAAAACTAATTTTTTTATAACTTAGATTAAAAACAAGCTCACTAATTAAGTTTGGAATTTCATTTTTTTCACAAGCTAAGAGAGAATTTTCAAAAATTATGGCTAAATTTTTCATATTTTTCCTTTTTTATAATACAAATTTCGCTTTACTTTTTAATTGATTAAAAATATTTAAACGATCATCTTTACTATCGACATAAACACTTAAAAGATAACTTTTATATGTTCCTTGTTTGCTAGTATTTGAGATTTTATATTTAAATTCTCTTTCATTGAGTATTTGAGTGAAAATTTCTAAAGCATCAACTTCAGCTTCAAAAACGACTTTATAATCCCAAAAAGTAGGGTAGTTTATAATAGGTTCTTTTTTAAGATCGCAGATATTTACCACTTTTTCCTCCTTCTTTGCTTTCTAAAACTATATCAGTAATTTGCATACTTTTATCAATAGCTTTAACCATATCATAAATAGTTAAAAGCCCAATGCTAACAGCTGTTAAGCTTTCCATTTCAACTCCTGTTTTTCCTTCACATTTTACGGTTACAAAGAGTTGAAAAGAACATTCTTCTTTGTTTTCTTCTATATGGGTTTGTACTTTTGAGATCATTAAAGGATGACACATTGGGATAAGATTTGAAGTTTGTTTAGCTCCCATTATGGCTGCTGTGATGGCAGTTTGCAAAACAGGCCCTTTTTTAGCTTTGTTTTCAATGATAGCTTCAAATGCTTCTTTACTCATGTATATTTTACCGCTTGCACAAGCTTCTCTTTGGGTAATATCTTTTTGACTTACATCTACCATTTTGGGGTGATTTTTTTCATCTAAATGCGTTAAATTCATATTTTTCCTTAAGTAAAGTTTGAAAAATTATACCAAAATGTATATTTTTATATTAAAATACTACTAAAAAATTTTAAAGGATTTGCAATGGCTTATGATGATGAAGAATTTGAAAATTATGATGATGAAATGTATGATGAAGCAGATGATGATACTTATGCAAATAATCAAAGATCGTATAATTATGATGATGATGATTACGAATACGATGATGATTATAGTGATGATGATACTTATGAGATGGATTAATCGTGGGTGAAAATCTTACTAAAAAAGACATAAAAGTTTTGAGTCTTTCTTCTTTGGGAGGGACTTTAGAATTTTACGATTTTATCATTTTTGTATTTTTTGCAAGTTATATTTCTAAAAATTTTTTTCCTGAAGATTTAAGTCCATTTTGGAAAATGTTTAATACTTATGGAATTTTTGCCGCAGGATATTTAGCTAGACCACTTGGTGGTATAATCATGGCACATTTTGGCGATAAATTTGGTCGTAAAAAAATGTTTATGCTTAGTATTTTACTGATGGTTGTGCCAACTTTTATGCTTGCTTTTATACCTACTTATGAAAGCATAGGATATTTATGTATAGTATTTTTAATATTTGTAAGGATTTGTCAAGGTATAGCTATAGGTGGGGAATTACCTGGTGCTTGGGTTTTTGTTTTTGAGCATGCTCCAAATGGACAAAAACGCACTTATCTTGGATTTTTAACAGCTTCTGTAGTAGGTGGAATTTTGCTTGGAAGTTTTGTATTTTTAATGATGAATAAGTTTTTTACACAAGAAGAACTTTATGAATGGGCCTGGAGAATTCCATTTTTCTTAGGAGGAATTTTTGGGATTATTTCTGCTTATTTGCGTAAATTTTTACAAGAAACACCTGTTTTTGAACAAATGAAAAAAGATAAGGCTTTAGAAAAATTCCCTTTAAAAGAAGTATTTAGAAAAGCTAAGCTGGGCGTTGTACTTTCTATGTTGATAACTTGGGTTTTGACGGCTTGTATTGTTGTGATGATTTTAACTATACCTTCTTTTATGGCAAAAATGTTAAATATTGATGCAAGCGTTCAAACTTACATACAAATGTTTGGTATAGTTTTGCTTGTAATTGGTTGTATATTAAGTGGAATTTTGGCTGATAAAATAGGTATAGTAAAAGCTTGTATGATTTTTTCATTAGGATTTTTCTTAACTTGCTTGTTTTATTTTAATGCTCTTTATACTAAAACACCTGATTTTAATTTAGTGAGTGTGTATTATTTGAGTGCTTGTTTTTTTGCTGGAGTGATGAATTTTTGTCCTTTAATGATGAGTGAGGTATTTGATGCTAAGATTAAATTTTCAGGGCTTAGTTTTTCTTATAATATAGCTTATGCAATAGCTGGTGGGTTTACTCCGCAACTTGCTTTATTTTTACACACTATTGCTTTGGGAAATTTAGAAAATATTGCTCGTTTTTCTTTAGGATTTTATATGTTTGCTATGGCTATAATTTCGCTTGTTTGTGCTTTGATATTTAAATATCTTAGTAATACCCAACGCACATACTCTCAGTGATTTTAATGCGTTTTTCCAAAGGAGTAGGACTGAAAAAATGGCATTTTTCGATATAAATATTATAATTATAATCTAAATTTAAAAAATCGTAAAATGCCTTTAAATTTACAAATTTAACCCCACAAACTTCTTTTATATCTAAGATTTTATAAATTTGAGAATTATTTTTTTCTACCAAATGTGATGGAGCTAAAGTAGTAAATGAGCAAAAGGCACTTGCCAATACAAAGCCACTTAGATTTTCACATTTTTGTATAAGATGTTGGTGTTTTTGTAAAATACTTTTTTTATGTAAAAATACCACTCTTGTGCCTTGATAGCGTGCTGCCTGAACATTTTTCCAAAATTTATAAGCATTTTTAGAAATATTTGCTAATTGGTGTAATTGTATATTTAAAATATAATTATCCAAGAATTGATTGGGTGGTAAAATAGTATAAGTCATATTTTTTCTTTAAATTTGTTTTTATGATTATACTAAAAATTGACTTTTGTTTATATTTTTGCTTCATAAATTCAATACAATTATCCAAAATTATTTTGAAGGAAAAACATGAAATTTGATACTATTAATCATGATGGTATAAAAAAACTTATGGATGTTTTTTATGCAAAAGTTAGAATAGACAAGGATTTAGGGCCTATTTTTAATGAAAAAATTGGTATAGATGATGAGAGTTGGAAAAAACACAAAGAAAAAATAGCAAGTTTTTGGGCAGGGATGTTTTTAGGTGATCCAAGTTATAGCGGTTCTCCTTTGAGAGCTCATCATGAACTACCTTCGTTTCCAAGAGAATTTTTTGATGTTTGGCTTAATCTGTTTGATGAGAGTTTGCAAGAAGTTTTTGAAGATGAACCAAGAAGTATTATTATAGAAAGAGCTAAAATGATAGCTCAAAGATTTCAAATGATTATTTATGATCACAGATTTGCTTAAGAGTTTTTAAAAACTCTTAGCGATAGTTAAAGGTATGTAAATTTTCACCTTGAGAGTATTTATAACTATATTTTCCATCAAGATAAATTACCAAACGATAATATCCTTTATGTGATCCAAATACAACTTTTCTAACATGAGCAGTATTAACTTGTAAAGTTTTTGTATTGAAATTTTGCTTTTTAGCAAAATCTATAATGATTTTAGTTGGATCTCCTATAGATAAATGTCTTAGCATTCTATCTTCGGTTTTGATATTAATCTTATTGTTATAAAAGCTAATAGAAATAAAATTATAAATATTTCCACTAAAAATTGGTGTTTCAATATTTAAAGTGGTATTGTTTTCTTCTGTTTTAGTGTTTTTTACCCCTTGTTCTTGTGGCACAGTAACAGAAACATCAAGTATAGGTGTGGCATTTGGACTTTTGGCTTTTATAAATGAGTAAGTATCATGCCAATTGATACTTTTGTATATATCTAGAGTAGTTTGCTCTTCAGAGCCATCAAGGTTAATGTAGGTAATGGTAATATTTTTTAAAATTCTTGCATCAGAATTAAAAGTAAAATCCTGTCTTTGAAAAGGACTAAGTTTTACAAATTCGGTGTTTTGTTGTTCTGAGTTATTGTCAAAAGGATTATCTTTTGCATTTAAAAATACACAGGATAATAAAAATAGTAAAAAAAATTTAATTCTCATGCGAATTTTCTCCTTTAAGTCTTAAAAGCTGTAAGTATTCTTTTTGAGCTTGGGCATTTTTAGCTTTTAAGGTTATTATGTTTTTCTCTAAAATTTTTTGCTCCTCTTTAAGCGATAATAAAACATCTAAAGAGGATTTGCCAAAAAACATATTACCAAAATACATAGCAACAATAATAGCTACAAATGATAATGCAATAGTTTTTATTAGATGATGACGAGCCTCTTTCTTTTTAGAATGCTCATCATACTCTTTTAATAAATCGCTCAGAGTTTATCTCCTAAGTACTCATCATTATCAAGTTCGATTTCTAACAAACGATTATATTTAGCTGTTCTTTCACCTCTTGCTAGAGCTCCTGTTTTGATTTGTCCTGTATTAAGCGCTACTGCAAAATCAGCTATAAAAGCATCTTCGCTTTCCCCGCTTCTATGACTCATAATACATCTGTAATTATTTCTATGAGCTAGTCTTACTGTTCTCATAGTTTGAGTGATTGTTCCGATTTGATTAGGTTTAATCAATACAGCATTTGCCATATTTTTCATGATACCTTCTCTTAAAATATCTTCATTAGTTACAAACAAATCATCACCCACAAGTTGAATTTTATTGCCAAGCTTTTGAGTGAGTTTAATCCAACCTTCATAATCATCTTCAGCCAAACCATCTTCAATGCTAAAAATAGGATATTTAGCACATAATTCTTCATAGCGAGTAATCAAGTCTTCACTTGAGAAAACTTTACCTTCTAAATGGTATTTACCATCTTTATAAAGCTCACTACTTGCTACATCTAGTGCTAGTTTGATTTTATTTTCATAGCCTGCTTTTTTAATACAAGTCATTAAAAGATCAAGTGGTTCAGTGTTGTTTGCTAAATTTGGTGCAAAACCACCCTCATCGCCTAAAGCAGTAGAGTGACCTAGATTAGCTAATTCTTTTTTTAATACTGCATAAATTTCACAAACTGATCTCAATCCTTCTTTAAAGCTTGAAAAACCAAAAGGCATAATCATAAATTCTTGAAAATCTACACTATTGTTTGCGTGCGCACCGCCATTGATGATATTGCACATTGGCACAGGTAATACACTTGCATTTGCTCCACCTAAGTAACGATATAAAGGTACGCCTAGTGCATTAGCAGCAGCGCGCGCTGTTGCCATAGAAATTCCTAAAGTTGCATTTGCTCCTAGATTAGAGTAGTTTTTTGTGCCATCAAGCTCTAAAAGAGTATTATCTAGTTGGGTTTGATTAAAAGCATCAAGCCCTATAATATTTTCAGCTATGGTGCCATTGATATTTTCAATCGCTTTTAAAACACCTTTTCCGCCAAATCTCTCATCATTGTCTCTTAATTCTAAAGCTTCTTTTTTTCCTGTGCTTGCACCACTTGGAACGATAGCACTGCCCACACTGCCATCGCTTAGCATGATTTCAGCTTTAATGGTAGGATTACCTCTACTATCTAAAACTTCAAAAGCTCTTAAATCTTCAATAATCAACATTATTCTTCTCCTTCATCGTCTTCTTTTGCGCCCAAAATCATACTATCTATACCGATTGAGTTTTGTATAGCTTGAGTAATTTCATCTGCAATAGCTGGATTTTCTTTTAAAAAGGCTTTAGCATTTTCTCTACCTTGACCAAGTTTAGAAGCCTTGTAAGAAAACCATGCACCACTTTTATCAATAATATCAAGTTTTACACCATAGTCTATTAGCTCACCTTCACGGCTTACACCCTCGCCAAACATCACATCAAATTCAGCTTGTTTAAAAGGAGGGGCTACTTTGTTTTTAGCCACTTTTACTTTAACGCGGTTTCCAATAGGCTCATCATTTTGTTTTAAGGTGGCTGTTTTTCTTACATCTAAACGCACTGAAGCATAAAATTTTAAAGCATTTCCGCCGGTAGTTGTTTCAGGAGTACCATAGCCCATCATGCCTATTTTCATACGAATTTGATTGATGAAAATTACAGTAGTGTTCATTTTATGAACAATACCGGTTAATTTTCTTAAAGCTTGGCTCATTAATCTTGCTTGAAGACCTACATGTTGATCTCCCATATCACCTTCAATTTCTGCTTTTGGAGTAAGTGCAGCAACACTATCTATCACTATTAGATCAATGGCTCCACTTCTTGCTATAGTTTCAACAATTTCTAAGGCTTGTTCTCCAAAATCTGGTTGAGAGATGTAAAGATTTTCTGTATCAACACCTAAATTTTTTGCATATCTTACATCAAGAGCGTGTTCAGCATCAATAAACGCACAAACTCCACCTTTTTTTTGACATTCTGCTATGATGTGTAAGGTAAGTGTAGTTTTACCTGAACTTTCAGGTCCATAAATTTCTATAATTCTTCCCTTTGGAACCCCACCAATTCCTAAAGCTAAATCAAGTCCAACAGAACCTGTAGGAATAGAATCAATTTTTTCAACTTCTTTATCGCCAAGTCTTAAAATAGTGCCTTTTCCAAAGGTTTTATCAAGACTTTTTAAGGCTGCATCAAGTGATTTTCTTTTATTATCATCCATGCTTGTTAATCCTTTTATAATATGTTTAAAATTGTATCAAAAAGAAATTTAATATAAGTTTTTATTTTGAATTTTGCTAAAATACTTTTTTAAATTTTTCAAGGAAAAAAATGAATAAAAAAATTAGCGTAGCGCACTCTCCTGATGCTGATGATATTTTTATGTATATGGCGATTAAATTTGGTTGGGTTGGGAATGCTTATGAGTATGAAAATACAGCTTTAGATATACAAACTTTAAACGAGCTTGCATTGCAAAATATATACGATGTTAGTGCGATATCTTTTGCACTTTATCCTTTGATAGCTAGTGAATATGCTTTGTTAAAAACTGCTGTAAGTTTTGGCGAGGGTTATGGGCCAAAGCTTATTAAGAAAAAAGATAAAAAATTAAAGCCAAATTTTAAAGTTGCTTTGAGTGGAGCGCACACTACTAATGCTTTAATTTTTCGTATAAAATACCCACAAGCTAGGATAGTTTATAAGAATTTTTTAGAAATTGAAAAGGCTGTTTTAGAAGATGAGGTTGATGCGGGAGTGCTTATACATGAGAGTATTTTAGAGTTTGATTCTAGTTTATGTGTCGAGGCTGAACTTTGGGATATTTGGCAAGAATTAGCCAAAGATGATTTACCTTTGCCTTTGGGCGGTATGGCGCTTAGAAGATCTTTACCACTTAATGATGCAATAGTGGTTGAAAAAGATTTGATTAAAGCAGTAGAAGTAGCCGATCATAATAGAAAAATCTTAGCCTCTATGCTTTTAGAGCGTAATTTAATACGCGTTGATGCGCAAAAACTTAATGTGTATTTAAATTTATACGCAAATAAAAACTCTATAAATATGAATGATAAACAATACAATGCCATAGATAAGCTTTTTGAGCTTGGATTTAATCATGGATTTTATGAGAAATTAATAAAAAGCAAAGATTATCTTATACCTAGTGAGTATGAAGAATTTAGAAATTCTTGATAGAATTTGAATTTTAAGGAGAAAATATGGAAAGTACTTTAGTAGCCTTGGGTGTACAAACTTTTAAAATCACACTTATGCTTTCTTTACCTATGCTTTTAGCAGGGCTTATTGCAGGGCTTATTATAAGTATTTTTCAAGCTGTAACGCAAATTAACGAAGCCACGCTTTCTTTTGTGCCAAAAATTTTACTTGTTGTTGTGGTAATAGTATTTTTAATGCCTTGGATGATAAGTTCTATGATTGATTTTACAACTAATATTTTAAATCAAATTCCAAGCTTTATTAGATGATTATTGATTTTTCTAAGTATTCTTCTGTGCGTATAGGTGAGAGCTTTGAAGTGCAAATACTTGAAGAGCCTTGCGAATTTGATGGTTTTTTAATAGGTGGGGCAAATAATCTTTTAATCTCTCCAAAACCCAAAAAACTTGGAATTTTAGGGAAAAGTTTTGATTATATTAAAATTTTAGAGCAAAATGAAAAAGGTATGTTTTTAGAGATAGGCTCTAGTACGAAATCTTTTAAAATGTATCATTTTGCTAAAGAAAATAACTTAAAAGGCTTTGAGTTTTTAAGAAATATCCCAGGGACTTTGGGCGGTATTTTAAAAATGAATGCAGGATTAAAAGATGAGGATATTAGCAAAAATTTAATTAGTATTTGCACTTTTAATCAAGAAATTTTAAAACAAAATATTGCTTTTGCTTATAGGTTTAATCCTATTAAAGAAGTGATGTTTAGCGCGAAGTTTTTTTTAGAATATGGATTTGACCCAGTTAAAGATGAGCTTTTAAAAAATGCAAGAAAAAATCAACCCAAAGGTGCTAGTTTTGGCTCTATTTTTAAAAATCCCAAAAACGATCATGCAGGAAGATTGATAGAAGCAGTTAATCTTAAAGGTTTTAGCAAAAATGATGCGATGTTTAGCAATGAACATGCAAATTTTTTAATCAATAAAAAACATGCTAGTTTTGATGATGCTTTATTTTTGATAGAGCTTGCTAAAAAAAGAGTTTTTGAAGAATTTGGGATTGTTTTAGAAGAAGAAGTGGTAATTATATAGTATTTTTAATATCTTCATAAACAATTTTAGCTATTTCTTGGACTAATTCTTGATAAGATTTATTTTTATCATTTGTGCTAAATTGAGTATTGATAGTAAGGATTTTATGATCTTTTAGTTTTTTTGTTTTAGCATTAAAAAGTTTGTATTCTATGTCGGCTTTGACTTCAAAATTTGAAAAAAGCAAGAAATTTTTTTGGCTTGCTTGAATGCTTTTTAAATCTAGCAAAATAATAAAATCAGCCTTTTTGAAACGATTAAATTCTAAAAACTCACTTGCATTGATGAAATTTTTATTTATTTGTAAGATATTTTGACTATTGATATAAGTTTGATTTTCTTTTTGATTAAGTAAGGCAAAATTATTTTGCTCATTTAAAATAGCACTTAATGCTTTTAGTGTGTCTTTTGCCATGGTTTTAGCATCGATTTTTAAATTTGAAAAATAAAAATTATATTCTTTTTCATAGCTTGGCACTAAAGCTAAGGTGCTAATGTGTGAGAGTTTATCATAATTTATATCTTGATCAAGATTGATGATATTAAAATTATCATTATTTTGTAATTTGATGATTTTTTTATTTGCAAAAGAATTAGCATAAATAGCACTTAAAAAACACAAAAACACCAAAAAAAATCTCACTAAAAACCTTCTAATTTAAATTCATTCTTAGCAAAAGCTATAAAACTTGGAAGTTTAAAATCAGGACTATTGTAGTTTAAGGTCTTTTTGTCAAAATCGTATAAAATTCCACCATTTTGTTTGACTAAAAAATCTCCTGCGGCTATATCCCAAGCTTTTGGGCCGCCAAAACGCGGGTAAATTCCAGCTTTTGCTTCAAGTAAATATACAAACTTTAAAGCAGATGAAACCTTAATGCCTTCAAGATGATTTTGAATAAAAAAATCTTCATTATTATCATGGTTTTTAGAGTAAAGGGCTATATTTTTAACCTTTTCGTATTGCTCTAGACTAAGATTTAAAATTTCATTATTTTTATAAACTTTAGTATGGGTATGTGCGTAATAAAATGCATTATTTTCCACATCGCCTATAAGCGAAAGCACAGGAGTGTTTTTATGGATTAATGCGATTAAAACACAATATTCTTTATCTTTTTTAGCATAAGATTTAGTGCCATCAAGAGGATCTATTAGCCAAAAATACTCTAAATTTTTTCTTTCTTCATAAGAAAGTATATTTTCTTCAGAGCATATAGCTATATCGCTTGAAGCTAAAATTTCACTAATGGCTTCATTAGATTTTATATCAGCTAAACCTACTGGGGAATCATCATCTTTAAGCCATAAGGTATTTTTGTCTTTATATTTAAGCAATATCTTAGAGGCTTCCTTGCCTGCTTTTAAGGCTAATTCTAAAAGTGTGTCTAAATTTTTCATAAGAAAATTATAGCAAGTGAAAATAAATACTTAGTAGAGTTATTTTCTACTAAGATTATTGATAAATTTTATTAAGCTAATAGCTAAAATTGCTTCAAGTAAAGCAGTAAGCACTAATCCTGAGTATATATCTTGAGTGATAATATTAGTTTGATAAGAAAGCGTAGCTACTGCGATAAGTAAGGTTAGTGGCATAGAATGGCTTAAGCCAAATAAAAAGGTATTTTTTAAACCAAGTATTTTTACAAAAGTCATAGCGCAAAGTATTCTTAGTCCTATCATAAAGATAGTTAGTGAAAAAGCTATGATTAAAACTTGAGGATTTAAAAGCATTTGGAGTTTAAAGCTTGAACCTATATAAATGAAAAATATAGGGATTAAAAAGCCATAACCAAAACTAGAAAGTTTATGCTCTAAGTCTTTTTTATGATCAAAAAAAGTAGCTATAAATGAACCCGCTATAAAAGCTCCAAGTGCAACTTCAAGTTTAAAATAAATCATAATTGCAACTATGGCTATGAAAATTGCCATGCAAAATCTTATATCTTTTTCATTTTGATCTTGCCAAGGCATGAGTATAGTTTTAAGTTGTGGATACCACCAAAAAAGCACTTCTAAAAATTTAAATCCAAAAATACAAAGTGCTAAAAATCCCACTAGGTATAATAAATTTTGAGTAAGTGAGAAAAGATCAGCACCTTTTCCCAAAAATGCTGCAGCTATGGTAAGTAAAACTATGCTCACAACTTCAGCTAAAGTGGCTACCACCATGGATACATTTAACCACTCGCAATTTTTCCCAAAGTCTCTATAAAGCGTTGAGAGCAAACCCACACTCATAACAGGTATGATAATGACAAAAATATAAGAAATATCTATACTTTCAACCGCTAAAACGCTAAAAACATATAAAAGTATGATGTAAATAAAAGCTTTATTAAGTAAGCTTCTTTCGGTTTTTAAAAAGGTTTTAAGATTGATTTCCATCCCTGCTATAAACATAAGATAGTAAAATCCTGCATTAGCCAAAAGCTTAAAATTCTCACTTTCTCCTATAAAACCTAAAAATCCTATAAAAGAGCCAAGCATAATTTCAGTAGCTGAAAGTGGGAGTTTTAAAAATTTAGCAATATAAGGTGATGTAAGCAAACATCCTGCTACGACTAATAAAATTTTTAAATCCGTAGCAGCTTGAGCATCAATGGCATGAGCTAGCAAAGCTAAATCCCATTTGTTTTAGTTTTTGTATGTCTTTGCTAGGTTCTTCGCCTTTAGTTGTAAGATAATCACCTACTACTATAGCACTAGCTCCTGCGTCAAAAATTTCATATTGTCTTTCTTTTAGAACTACTTCTCTACCACCTGCTACCATGATATGTGCATTTGGTAAGTCTTTTTTAGTATCTTTGATGATATTTAACGCCTCATCAGCATTTAATAAGTTTTGCTTGAGCTTTAAATTTTCATTTGGTATGAAAAAATTAATAGGTGAGGAAAAAGGATCAAGCTCTTTTAAACTTGTTCTAAAACTTTTTCTATCGGCTTCACTTTCTCCAAGACCATAAATTCCGCCACAGCAAAGCATTAAACCTGCTTCTTTAGCATAAAGATTAGTTTGAAATCTTTGCTCCCAAGTATGCGTAGAGCATATGTTTGGAAAAAATTCTTTAGAAGTTTCTAGATTATGATTATAAGAAAAAATTCCTGCTTTTTTTAATTCTTTGAGTTGTTCTAAATTTGCTATGCCATTGCAAGCTATAAGTAAAAGTCCTTCTACTTCTTTTTGCACCGCATGAGCTACTTTGCACACATACTCAAGTTTTTCATCATCAAGTCCAGCACCTGCTGTAACTAAACAAAAACCTAAAGCCTCGTTTTTCTTAGCTATTTTAGCTTCTAAAACAATTTGATCTATATCTTTTCTTTTATATTTGTTGATATTAGTTTTTACATGAGCGCTTTGAGTGCAGTATTTACAATCTTCCCCGCACCCTCCACTTGCTATATTAGATATAGCACAAAGCATAATTTGCATTAAATTTCCTTTTTGATTTTGCATTTTAAGCACTCTAAAAATGTGCCTTTTTTAAGCTCTTTGATAATCAAAGTTTCGCCACATTTGCTACATTTTTCTTCACTTGGTTTGTATTTGCTTATATAGTTGCATTTTGGATAAGCACTACATCCATAAAATTTACCACGCTTAGAAAAACGCTCCACGATCTCGCCTTCTTGACAGCTTGGGCATTTCACGCCTATGGTATTGAGTTTTTTCTCGCTTTTTTCTTCATTTTGTGTTTCTTGTTTTAAATTTCTTGAGTATTTACATTTTGGAAAATTTAAACAAGCTATAAATTCTCCATATCTTCCTTTTCTTATAGCAAGCTCTCCACCACAATCAGGGCAGGTTTCATCTAGCTTTGTGAAAGTTTTTTGACTTTTTATGTTTTTTTTACCTTCATCAATTTTTCTCATAAAAGGAAAATAAAACTCTCTTAAAACTTCTTGCCAGTCCATTTTGCCTTCTGCAATGATATCAAGTTTATCTTCCATTTTAGAAGTAAAATCACTATCTACTATATCACTAAAGTTTTGTTCTAAAACTTCTGTTACAACAAAGGCTATTTCATTAGGTATGATTTGCTTTTTATCTATACGCACATATTCTCTTGCACTAAGTAAAGAGATGGTTGGAGCATAAGTTGAAGGGCGTCCTATGCCAAGATTTTCTAACTTTTTAACAAGTCCAGCTTCAGAGTATCTTGAAGGTGGCTCGGTAAAATGCGAGTTTAATTCTATATTTTGTATATTTAGTATATCTTCTAGTTTTAAATTAGGTAAAATTTTATCTTTATCCATATCTCCATATACTTTATAATGCCCATCAAATAAAATTTTTCTACCACTTATTTTAAAACTTGCTTCATTTGATTTTGCATAAACATTTTGAGTTTGAGATATAGCAGGATTCATTTGTGAAGCTAAAAAGCGATTATATATTAAAGTATATAATCTTGCTTCATCTTTTTCTAAAAATTCACTTGCAAGTTTTGGCGTAAAGCTAAGATTAGTCGGTCTTATGGCTTCGTGTGCTTCTTGAGCGCCTTTGCTTTTAGTGGTATAAATATTTGCTTTGCTTGGTAAGTATTCTTTGCCAAAATCATTTTTGATGAGTTTTCTTACTTCTTCTAAAGCTTCTTTTGCGATGTTTAAGCTGTCAGTTCTCATATAAGTGATCACACCCATAATACCTTGATGGGTTTTTACACCCTCGTAAAGTTTTTGGGCAATCATCATGGTTTTTTTAGGATTAAAACCTAGGCGATTGCTCGCGCTTTGTTGCAGGGTTGAGGTCATAAAAGGTGCTTGTGGAGCTATTTTTCTATCTTTACTTTCTATATCTTTTATTTTAAAGTTAGCATTTTTGCAAGCTTCAAAGATGAGTTTGGCTCTATCTTCGTTAGTTAGACTTAGTTTTTCTATCTTTTGATTTTGAAATTCGACTAATTCAGCTTGCAAGTCTTTTTCAAAAATCATATCTATACTAAAGTATTTTAAAGGAATAAAAACTTTTATTTCTCTTTCCCTATCGACGATGATTTTTAAAGCCGCACTTTGCACACGCCCTGCACTTAAGCCTTTTTGGATTTTTTGATTTAGTAAAGGACTTAATTTATAGCCTACTATACGATCAAGTAAGCGTCTAGTTTGTTGAGCATTGACGCTATTTACATTTAAAGATCTTGGGTTTTTTAAAGCATTTTCTATAGCGCTTTTAGTAATCTCATGAAAAACTATGCGTGGCAGGGAATTTTCATCTTTATTAATAGCCTTAGCTATATGATAAGCTATGGCTTCACCCTCGCGGTCCTCATCGGTTGCAAGGTAGATGGTTTTAGCTTTTTTAGCCTTTTCTTTGAGTTCTTTTACTAAACTTGAATGATCATTTGAAATTCTATATTCTGGTTTAAAATTTTCATCTTCTATTTTTATACCAAAGCTAGTTTTAGGTAAATCTCTAATGTGGCCTTTAGAAGCTATTACCTCATAGTCTTTACCTAGAAAATTACCTATGGTTTTAGCTTTAGCAGGTGATTCTACTATGATTAAATTTTTCATTATTTTCCTTGTAAGGATTAAAATTAGTAAAAGTGTATAAAAAAAAGTTAAATTTTTTGCTTAGATGGATTTTTAAATAAAATGCAATTAATGATATAATTTTCTATAATTTAATTTCATAGGATATAAAATGTTTTTGCAAAAAAACTTACAAGCTTTAGAATTTACCAATAAACCATTACAAAAAAAAATTCTATCTTTAAAAGAAGAATTTATCGACATCTTTCCAAGTCAAACACCCTTTGTGCCCTCAAAAGATGATTTAATAAAACCTAATATATTTTTTTGCGGCATAGGAGATGGACTTTTTTTAAAAAAACTTATTAATAAACATATTTTTATTTTTGATAAAGCAGAATTTTTTGCTAATGTTTTAAGCAAGATGGATTTGAGTCAAGAGCTTTCAAGCGGAAAAATATATCTTTGTGATGTAGAAGAGAAAAGATTAGAAGAGTATCTTGTTTTGCTTTTTTCACAAAAAGATTGTTTTGAGTATTTAGGGCTTTTTAAACTTTTACCTTATAGTGAATTTTATAACAATAGTCCTATGTTTGATTTTGTGTATCGCAAATGTTTGGATGTGATAAAAAGAGTGGTGGGAAATGTTGATACAAGTTTTACTATGGGTAATAAAATGTACAAACAATTTTTATCTAATATACCTTTAGTCTTAAAAAATACTCCTTTTCAAAGATTTATTTATGAAAATAAAGGAAAAAATAAAAGTGTTGTTGTGGTGTGTGCAGGACCTTCTTTAAATAAACAACTTAAGCTTTTAAAAACTTGTCAAGATGATTATGTGATATTTGCTTTAGATGCTACTTATAAAACTTTACTTAAGAATGAAATTTACCCTGATTTTGTTTTTTCTATGGATATTTACGAAGAAAGTGCAAGTTTTTATGAAAATTTACCACAGAATAAAAAAGAAACCATTTATATTATAAACGCTGCTGTAGATAAAGCTTTAATGCAAATTTTAGAAAATAAAAATCCAAAGATTTTTATTTTAGAAAATTTAGATTATCAACAAAAATTTAATTTAGATGATTTTGGTTATTTAGATATTGGTATTAATGTAGCTCATTTTGCTTATAATTTTGCTATAGCTTTGGGATTTACTAATGTAATCATGATAGGACAGGATTTGGCTTTTAGTGATGATGGGAAGTCGCATGCTAACCCAGAAGTTTTTACATTTCATAATGTAGAAGAAGTTGAGCATAAAGCAGAAAAACTTCGAGTGTTAGCTTATAATAAACAAGGTTTTGTTCAAACTCATAAAGGCTGGGATGAATTTAGAAAAAGATTGGAAGTTTTATTTGTATCTCATCCTGATGTTAAATTTTACAATGCCACAGAAGGTGGAGCTTTTATAGATTATACCATAGAGATGCCTTTTGAAAAGGTTTTAGCGTTATATAAAGATAAAAAACAAGATTATGTATTTCCAAATACTTTAAGTATTAATAGACAAGAAAAATTATTAAAAAAATCTTTGGAAATTTTACAAAAAGATTATTTAGAGTTAAATGCTTTACATCAAAAAGCAAAAGATCTTTTAGTAATTTTACAAAATCAAAATGCAGCTTTTGATGAGCAAGTATCAGAATCTATTTTTGATTTTAATGATTTATTAGATAATGCAAAAATTTTACAAAGTTTTATGTATAAACCATTGTTTTATTATAGAGCTTTTTTTAATGTGAGTTTATATCAAGAACCTCAAAATGCTTTATCAAGTTATGTAGATTTTTTAAAAATATTTTTAGAAATTGCAGCATTAAGTCTAGCAAGTATAGAAAATTCTATAAATGAATATAAAAATATCTTAAAAGTATAAATTTTTTTATCATTTTTTCGATATAGCTTAAACAACTGCATGGAAGCGGTTGAATTTATTTAAAAGGATTTAAAATGGGATTTCGTATAAATACTAATGTGGCATCTTTAAATGCTCAAAACAACGCAAATTTAAACTCAAGAGCATTAGATAACTCTCTAAGCAGATTAAGTTCAGGTCTTAGAATCAACTCTGCAGCAGATGATGCTTCAGGTATGGCTATAGCAGATAGCTTAAGATCACAAGCTAATACTTTAGGTCAAGCTATAAGCAATGGTAATGATGCTTTAGGTATTTTACAAACAGCTGATAAGGCTATGGATGAGCAGCTTAAAATCTTAGATACTATCAAAGTAAAAGCTACTCAAGCAGCACAAGATGGACAAACTACTAAAACAAGAAATATGCTTCAAGCTGATATTAATCGTTTGATGGAGCAACTTGATAATATTGCAAATCAAACTTCATTTAACGGAAAGCAGTTATTAAGTGGTGGCTTTGTAAATCAAGAATTCCAAGTGGGTGCGCAGTCAAATCAATCTATCAAAGCAAGTATTGGTTCAACTCAAAGTTCTAAAATAGGTGTAACTAGATTTGAAACAGGTTCTCAAGCTAAAAGTAGCGGTATAGCTGAGCTTACCATTAAAAACTATAATGGTATAGATGATTTTAAATTCCAACCTGTAGTGATTTCTACTTCAGTAGGAACAGGACTTGGCGCTTTAGCTGAAGAGATTAATAGAGTTTCTGATATCACAGGGGTTAGAGCAAATTTCTTAGTTGAAACTACAGGTGCTGGTAATATTAAAGCAGGTAAAACAGATAAAGACTTTGCTATTAATGGGGTAAAAATTGGTGAAGTTGAGTATAAAGATGGTGATGAAAATGGAGCCTTAATTTCAGCAATTAACTCTGTTAAAGATACCACAGGAGTAGAAGCTTCTAAAGATGCTAATGGTAGACTTGTATTAACCTCAAGAGATGGTAGAGGCATTAAAATAGAAGGTAGTATCGGACCTGGTTCAGGCATTAGAAAACAAGATTATGAAAATTATGGTCGTTTATCTTTAATCAAAAATGATGGTAAAGATATTCAAATTGAAGGAAAAAATCTCTCTGCTATAGGTATGGGTACAGCTGATATGATCTCTCAAGCTTCTGTATCTTTAAGAGAATCAAAAGGAAATATTGACACCAATGTAGCGGATGCTATGGGCTTTAATGCTTACAAAGGTGGCGGTAAGATGATTATAACTCATGCAAGTGTTTCAGCTTGGATGAGTGCACAAGGTGGCATGAGTGCTGGTACAGGATTTTCTGTAGGTAGTGGGAATAATTATTCTCAAATTTATGAAGGAAATGTTGTAACTGTAACTGCTTTTTCAATAGCTTTTGGTTTTAGTTCCGATGGTAGTGGTGCAACTCAATTTGCTAATTTTCAAACAAGTGTTGGTGCTATGACTATAGCAGCTAAAGATCAAGAAGCTGGCGTTACTACACTCAAAGGTGCTATGGCTGTGATGGATATAGCTGAAACTGCTATTACTAATCTTGATAAAATTAGAGCTGACATTGGTTCTGTGCAAAATCAAATCACAGCTACACTAAATAACATCAGTGTAACCCAAGTAAATATCAAATCAGCTGAATCAAACATCAGAGATGTAGATTTTGCAGCAGAAAGTGCAAACTTTGCTAAGCATAACATCCTAGCTCAAAGCGGATCTTATGCTATGAGTCAGGCTAATGCTGTGCAACAAAATGTAATGAGATTATTACAATAATTAAAGAAATCTAAAACACCTTGAATTTTCAAGGTGTTTCTTTAAAATACTCTTTAAAATACTCTTTAAAATACTCTTTAAAATACTCTTTAAAATACTCT
>NZ_JAKMQP010000013.1:0-35633 GCF_025771615.1 Campylobacter sp. IFREMER_LSEM_CL292 | reverse complement strand
GATAAAGACTTGATAAAGTCTTTATCACATAAAATTATTTTTCCCCTATATAAATAAAATGCTGTATACTTCCTTCAAAATTATATAAATTTATTAATTCATAATCTCCCCAAAATAACGGTTTAAAAGGTTTAAATTTTTCTTTTAATTCTTCGATCGTATTTGTAAAATTTATATAAGTAGATTCGCCATTTAATCTTGGACTAGATTTTACTTCCACTAAACCATTATCTTTAACATCTCCTGCAACAAATTCTTGATAAGCTTTAGAGCTAATCATTGTCGCGAAAATTATTGCTCCATCATTACATAAATCATAAAATTCTTCAATAGTTTTTTGAAAGTCTTTGTTTGGCAGATAATATAAACTTTGATTTGCAAAAATAAAATCCATTTTTACATCAAATAAATTTTTAAAACTAGAATTTGGTGTAATAACATGAAAATTATTTTCATTTATCCTAGGATCTTTTTTCCAAGTATTTTTTAAACTAGGAACAATATCTATACCATAAGCATTAATACCCCCCCCCCGTTACATCTTGAAAATACTTAGAATGAACTCCATTTCCACAACCAAAATCAAGTAAATTTCCACTTGTTTTGTTTAATTTGTATTTTAAGATTCTCTCATAAAATCTTATAACATGTCCATCTGGATATTGTAAGCCATATCCTTCATTGTCATATTTTTTAGTATATCCTGATAGTGAATTATCCATCATTTCTCCTTTAAATTTAAGATATAAATTGATTATACAATAAAATAAGTCTTTGTTATTTATTTTTTAACAAATTTACACTTAACAAAACAACAAAACTAAAAATTAAAAGTATGAGACTATAAATATGAGCTGTGGCAAAATCTAAATTTTCCATACTTTCATATATAGCAATACTAGCTACTTTTGTTTCCCCGCTTAAAGAACCACCTATCATTAATACTATACCAAACTCGCCCATAGTATGTGCAAAACTTATTACTAAAGCACTGAGTATAGCTGGTTTGATACTTGGTAAGATTACTTTAAAAAGTGTGATGAAAGAATTTTTTCCCAAAGAAAAACTTGCTTCTATAATATTTTTAGAAATTAAAGACATTGCATTATATAAAGGATTAAACATAAAAGGTAAAGAGTAAATGCAACTTGCTATTACCAAGCCTTCAAAAGTAAAAGCTAAAGTGATATTAAAATATTTTTCTAAAAATTCTCCAAAAAAAGAATATTTTGAAAATAAAATCAACAAGTAAAAACCAACAACAGACGGTGGTAAAACTAAAGGTAAGGTTATTATAGTTTCTAGAATTTTTTTTGCTCTAAATTGCTTAAAAGTAAAAACCCAAGCAAGAGGTATGCAAAAACAAAACAAAATTATACAAGTAATAATAGAAAGTTTTATGGAAACTAAAAAAGGCGTCCAATCTATACTTAATAATAATTGCGTCATTATAAAACTTTCTCAAGTCAAAAAAGACTTGAGATTATTTTCCTAAATTTGGCTCCATTTCTATAATTTTCCAAGGAAGTCCTTGGGTATTTAACTCATCCATGAAAGGTTTGGCGTCAAATTCTTCCATGTTAAACACACCTTTTCCTTGCCAAATTCCTTTAGCGATTAGCTTTGTTCCTATCATTGCAGGAACTCCAGTAGTATAGCTCACAGCTTGCGCTCCAGTTTCTTTAAAGCATTCTTCGTGATTACAAACATTGTAAATATAAACTTGTCTATCTTTTCCATCTTTTACACCACGAATCACACAACCTATATTAGTGTAACCTTTAGTACGAGGGCCTAAACTAGCAGGATCAGGAAGTAAAGTTTTTAAAAATTCTATTGGTATTATCTCTCTACCTTGATGCATAATAGGTTTAATGCCTAGCATACCAACATTTTCAAGACATTTCATATGAGTTAAATAACTTTGTCCAAAAGTCATAAAAAATCTTATTCTTTTTAGACCTTTGATATTTTTTACTAAACTTTCAAGCTCCTCATGATAAAGCAAATAACTATCCTTTACTCCTACTTCAGGATAATCCCACTCCATTTTTATTTCCATAGGTTCAGTTTCTATCCATTTTCCATTTTCCCAATAACGACCCTTAGCAGATACTTCTCTTAAATTTATCTCAGGGTTAAAATTAGTTGCAAAGGCATATCCATGATCACCTGCATTACAATCTAGTATATCAATATAATGAATTTCATCAAATAAATTTTGTTGCGCATAAGCACAAAATACATTAGTAACACCTGGATCAAAACCGCTTCCTAAAAGTCCTAAAATTCCTGCTTGTTTAAACTTATCATTTCTTAACCATTGTTCTTTATATTCAAATTTAGCTAAATCAGGATGTTCATAATTTGCAGTATCTACATAGTGAATATTAGTTTGAATACACGCATCCATTAAAGCAAGATCTTGATAAGGTAAAGCCACATTTAATAAAATTTCAGCTCCTGTTTTTTTGATAAGCTCTACAACAGCAGATGTGTCATCTGCATCTATTTGCTCAGTTTGAATTTCTATACCTAAACGCTCTTTTATAAAAGCTGCTATTTCATCACATTTACTTTTAGTTCTACTTGCTAGAGTTATTTTACTAAAAACATCACTATTCATTGCACATTTTACAGTTGCAACGCGACTTACACCACCTGCACCTATAATCAAAAGATTTTTCATTTATTTTCCTTTATTTTTATACTAAATAATTTTTCTATTTCATTACAAAACCATTTTCGTCTATTTTTCATTGAATCTTCATTCCATTGTGTTATTTCTTTTTTTTCATAATTGTTTATAATTATTTGAGTAATTAAAAAAGAGCTTTGCTTTTTATCTTTTCCCTCGCCTTTGTAAATTTCTATTTTTTTATCAAATGGTTTATTACCAGCATCTATATTTTTTTTATCTTTTAATAATGTTAAATTACAACAGCTATTTAAATAATTATCAGCAATCTCTTTATTTATATGAGGATAAAATTTTTCATATGATTTTGGTAATATATGTTCTATATGAGCTTGTTCTAAATCAATAAATTCTCTTTGTTCGCTATCATCTTGATTATATTCTATTAAAATCAGTAATGGTTTAATCCATTTATTATGATTATATATATCTTTATTTAATATATTTTCCACAGCTTTCTTTTCTACTTCGTCTTTATTATATTTATTTACCAAAATTTCATTTATTTCTAATATATCTTTATTGTCTTTTATCATATTTATTAATTGAAAAGATATTTGTTTTATTTTTGATAAAGTGTAACCAGCAATCCAATATAAATAATAAAATTTTCTAAGTAAAATTAACAATTTTAAATGATCTTTATATTTGGTATGTAAAGAAGTCATTATAACTGCTATAGGATGTATTGTCCATGGTAAATACCAAAAAGAATTTACAATTTTGTTGTTATTATTAAACAAATCATTTACATATTCATCACAAAAATTTTTAAATTCATCAATAATTTCTTTAGTTGTTTTTCCTTTGAATTGATTTTCTAATTCTACATGCAATGATTTTTTAGGATTACTACCTAGCAAGAAATACCCAAATAATGTAAACATATTTTCCATAGTTATCTTTTGGTAATCACCTGTTTTGGATAATATAGTTTCAATTTCTTTCCAAACCATAATAAATGAATTTTCTTCGTTTTTAGCGTATTGCAAATCATCTTTATTTTCTTCGTATATTTTATTTATTAAAATACTTTTAATTAAGTCTAATTGGGTTAAATCAAGACCCCTATCATTAATCGTTTGAAATAATTTAATTGCGGTATTTAAATTACTACAAATAATTTTAATCAATAACACTTTATTAAACAGATAGTTAACAAAGTTATTAATTTCATCTTGATTTATATCTAATAAGCATTTTAATTTTTCATAAATTATCACAGCTGTATTTTTATATTTAAATTTAGGGTCATCTAATTTTATTTCTTTTTTACTAGGTTTTTTAAAACTTTGTATACTATTATTATTATTTAAAAATAATAAATCAAAATCGTTTTTATATTGTGGATTTTGTGAAAATTTTAATCTTTGAAAATGATTGTTTATGTATATACATTGTTCAATTCTTTGTATGTTTATATCATCTGGATTTTTGTATTCTGCATTGATATTTTTAAAACAATCTCTCAAAACACAAAATAATATCATTAATGTAGTAATTCTTTGTTGCCCATCAATTACTTCATATTCATAATTATCACTTGATTGTTTTGTAACAACTATAGAGCCTAAAAAATAATTTTCTCCTTCATCATGCTGGTTATTTTTATATGCTTCATATATATCATCAAATAATTGTTCAACCTGCTCATCTTCCCATTTATATGGTCTTTGATAATTTGGTATTTTGTAAATATTATTACTACTAAATATATCTACAATAGATTTACTTTCTACTTCAAATTCTTTCATATCAAACAACCTTTTTTCATAAAAAATTAAAATTCAGATATTATTATACAATATATTAAAATATAAAAAAGAACTTTGTTTTTAATTTTTTAGTATTAAATTATACAATAGCAATCTTTTTATATACTATAATTGTTTAAATATTATCTTTAATTAATATAAAAATTTTAGCAAAATTTTATTTATTGAAATTAATTTAAGTATAAATTCAACTACCACTTTCGTTAAACGTCGTAATTTTACTTTTGGTTAAGATAAATATATTTTAATTGTTATCGTAGATTAATCTCATCTATATACAAAATATTTTCGATAAAAAATAATATTTTAGATATTTACATCATTTAAATATATTTTAAATTATAAAAATAATATTTTTATAATGTTTTTTTAAAATAAAACAAGTAAAATGATGATTTTTTAAATTTTTTAAGGACACTTATGAATTTACAAAGTGTGGAATTTTCTTATCCTATTATTATTGCTTTTATTACCTATGCATTTTTAATGCTTTTTATAGGTTTTTATTTTTACAAAAAAAATCAAAATAGTAAAGATTATTTTGTTGGAAATGCATCAATGGGGCCTGTAATATCTGCCTTAAGTGCAGGTGCTTCTGATATGAGTAGTTGGCTTTTAATGGCTTTTCCCGGTGCTTTATACGCAGCTGGATTGGGACAAATTTATATAGCCATAGGTTTAAGCTTTGGTATGTTCTTAAACTGGACCTTTGTTGCCAAAAGATTAAAGATTTTTTCTCAAATAGCTAAAGAATGTATTACAATTCCTGATTTTTTTGAAAGTCGCTTTCATGATGATAGACATATTTTAAGAAGTATTTGTGCGGTAGTTATTTTAGTATTTTTTACTATTTACATTAGTGCTGGATTAGTAAGTGGTGCTAAACTTTTTGAAAGTGTATTTAATTTGCCTTATATTTTTGCATTAAGTATTGGATTTTTAGTTATTGTTTTATATACTTTTTTAGGTGGCTATAAAGCCGTATGCTGGACTGATATGATACAAGGACTTTTAATGATGAGTTCATTAATCATCATTCCTTTTGTGATGATTTTTGAACTTGGCGGCTTTGGCGAAGCTTTTTCTACTATAAATGATGTAAAACCTCAAGCTTTTGGTTTAGATGGTGGTGGTTGGCTAGTGGTAGCATCAACCTTGGCCTGGGGACTTGGATATTTTGGCCAACCTCATATTTTAATTCGCTTTATTTCTATAAAAAATGTAAAAGAAATTCCTACTGCGACTTTTATAGGCATAACTTGGATGGTAATTTCTCTATTTGGTGCTGCTATGATAGGATTTTTAGGTATTGCTTATATAGCTAAATTTGATCTTACTTTAAATGATCCTGAAAGAATATTTATTGTAATGTCTCAAGTGCTTTTTAACCCTTGGGTGGCGGGAATTTTACTCAGTGCAATTTTAGCAGCCATTATGAGTACTGCAAGTTCTCAATTGCTAGTATGCGCTTCTAGCTTGGTGCAAGATTTTTATACGCAAATTTTAAAAAGAAAAACAAATGATAAAAATATTACTTTGTTATCACGCTTAGGTGTTTTGATTGTAGCGTGTGTAGCTTTTACACTTTCACTTGATACTCAAAGTCAAATTTTAAGCATAGTCTCTTATGCTTGGGCAGGTTTTGGAGCTAGTTTTGGAAGCGTTATTTTATTTTCTTTATTTTATAAAAATATGAGCAAAGAAGGCGCAATAGCTGGAATGGTTAGCGGGGCTTTAACTGTTGTATTTTATAAGCATTTTGGTTCAAATTTTATAGAAATTTATGAAATCATTCCTGGATTTTTAGTCGCAAGTTGTTTTATTATGATTTTTAGTATAATATTTAAAGCAAAAAAACATACAATAAAACATTATGAAAATATGCTGAAAGAAATTTAAAATGTTTAAATCTTTTTTTTATTCTAAAAAATGGGCTTTATGGGCTTACTTGGGTCTGTTTTTTTTATTATCTTCTTTATTAGCACAAACCTCTATTAATGTAGCAATAAATGAATGGTATAAAGAATTTTACGATGTTTTACAAGATGCAAAAAATCATAGCATAAATGATTTTTATCATTTTATTAAACAATTTTTATATTTAGCACTGCCTTATGTATTAATCGCTACTATCACGCAATATTTTGGAAGCATATATGCTTTTAAATGGCGCGAGGCTATGACTTTTGATTATATTAAATTTTGGCAAAAAAAAGATGATAACATAGAAGGCAGTTCGCAAAGAATTCAAGAAGATATCTATAATTTTTCAAAAATCATAGAAAGTTTAGGGTTAGCTTTTATCAAAGCAATTATGACTTTAGTTGCTTTTGTACCAATTTTATGGATGTTAAGCGCACATGTTAATTTACCTATCTTAAAAGATATTAATGGCTCTTTAGTATGGATTGCATTTTTGGTTTCTTTAGGAGGTTTAGTTATATCATGGTTTGTAGGTATAAAACTACCTGGACTAGAATATAACAATCAAAAAGCCGAAGCTGCTTTTAGAAAAGAACTTGTTTTTGCTGAAGATGATAGAAAAAATTATGCAAGCGATGAAAGTATTTTAAGTTTATTTACCGGGCTTAAAATCAATTATAAAAGATTATTTTTACATTATGGGTATTTTAATGTATGGCTTTATTTATTTGAGCAAATCATGGTTATAGTACCCTTTTTAATCATGGCTCCAAGTTTATTTTTAGGACTTATACAACTTGGAATTATCATACAAGTTGGTAATGCTTTTGACCAGGTTAGATCTTCATTTAGCATTTTTATCACCAACTGGACAACTATCACACAGTTGCGTAGCATTTATAAACGTTTAGATGAATTTGAAAAAAATATAGAATATAGAAAACATTAAATTAATTTAAAATATATCATTATTTTTAAGCTAATTTTATAGTTTTGATTTGATATAATTTTGCGAAATTTTATTAAAGGAGTTTTTTTGGACCCCAGTCAATCTTTAGACTTAAATCAAACACTACCTACTGTTGCCTCTATTGATATAGGCTATTCTACTTTTATGATTCTTGTTGCATTAGCTTTAGTGCTTTTAAATGGATTTTTTGTTTTATCTGAATTTGCTATTGTTAAAGTGCGTAGATCAAAACTTGAAGAAATGGTAAAAGAGAAAAAACGCAATGCAAAAAAAGCTTTGGAAGTCACTTCAAAACTAGATACTTATTTAAGTGCTTGCCAACTTGGTATTACGCTAAGCTCTCTTGCTCTTGGTTGGATAGGCGAACCTGCTATTGCTAAAATTCTTGAAGTTCCTCTAGCAAATTTAGGTTTAGCTCCAGCATTAATCCATACCATAGCATTTATTATTGCTTTTGCTATTATCACATTATTGCATGTTGTGCTAGGCGAGTTGGTCCCAAAAAGCATTGCTATAGCCATTGCAGATAGAGCTGTTTTATGGGTTGCAAGACCATTGCATTTGTTTTGGTTACTTTTCTTACCTTTCATTAAAACATTTGACTTTTTAGCTGCAGTTTCTTTAAAAATTATAGGTATAAAACCTGCCAAAGAACACGAATTAAGTCACTCTGAAGAAGAGATTAAATTTATTGCGAGTGAAAGCCAAAAAGGTGGAGTTTTGGATGAATTTGAAACTGAAATCATACGCAATGCTGTCGATTTTTCAGATACAGTAGCAAAAGAAATCATGACACCTAGAAAAGATATGATTTGTCTTAATAAACAAAAAAGCTATGAAGAAAATATGCAAATAGTTTGTCAGTATAAACATACACGCTTTCCATACATAGATGGTTCTAAAGATATCATTTTAGGTATGGTGCATATTAGAGACATTATGCAAAATGAACTTAGCAAAGATAAGAAAAATTTAGATGATTTTCTAATCAAAATGATCCTAGTTCCAGAAAATATCAGCATATCTAAAGTTCTTTTCATGATGAATAAAGAACAAGTACATACAGCATTAGTAGTAGATGAATATGGCGGAACTGCTGGTCTTTTAACTATGGAAGATATTATGGAAGAAATTGTTGGTGATATTAACGATGAGCATGATGATTCTAGTCCACATTTTAAAAAGCTTGCAGAAAACATTTATGAATTTCAAGGAAGATATGAAATTAGCGAAGTAGAAGAAATGCTTGATATACGCTTTAATGAAGAATTAGAACAAGTCACTATAGGTGGATATGTTTTCAATCTTTTAGGACGCTTACCGGTGGTTGGAGATAGAATAGAAGATAAATTTTGCTACTACGAAGTCAAAAAGATGGATGGAAATAGCATAGAACGCATTAAAGTTGTACGCAAAAATACTGATGAAGAAGAGTAACAAACTCTTCTTTTTACTTTTCTACAACCCTCAAATCTTATTCATTTTAACTTACAAGGAAAATTTTTATGCAACTACATGATGAAATTAATCAATTTATACAAGAATGCAAAAGCATTATGATATCGTCTTTAAATTTAAACAATCAAACCATATGTTCATATACTCCTATTATAAAAAACAAAAATGACTTTTATATTTATATTAGTGAAATTGCCGAACACTTTGAAGGAGTAAAATACAATAATAAAAACATAGAAATTATGTTTATAGAAGATGAAAAAGATTGTATATCAATCTTTGCAAGGAAAAGACTTAAATTTAGAGTTGAGAGCGTAGAAATAACGAGAGATAATCAGCTATTTGAGCAAGTATTAAATACTTATGAAAATAAAGACAATAAAGAAATAATTCAAGTCATTAAAAATATGCAAGATTTTCATTTATTTCAACTTATACTGAAAAATGGAAGATATGTTAAAGGTTTTGGAAAGGCATATGAAATTAATGAAGGAGCAATTAATTTAATTAATTCAAAAGGACATAAATAATTCAAGATGAGCTTTTTGCTCATCTTGATAGATTAACCATTTCTTTTTTTGATAATTTCTTCAGAAACATTTTTTGGAACTTCATCATAGTGATCAAATTCCATAGAATAAGTAGCACGACCTTGAGTTTGACTTCTAAGATCGGTTGAGTAACCAAACATCTCGGCCAAAGGACAAAATGCTGTAATAATTTTATTACCACCTCTTTCATCCATTGAATTTACTTGACCACGGCGTTTATTTAAATCACCAATAACATCACCCATGTATTCTTCTGGAGTTTCAACTTCAACTTTCATCATAGGTTCTAAGATTACTGCACCTGCTTTTCTAGCACCTTCTTTAAAGCCCATAGAAGCTGCAAGTTTAAATGCCATTTCAGAAGAATCCACTTCGTGGTAACTTCCATCATAAACAGTTACCTTAACATCTTCAACAGGATATCCTGCTAAAACACCATTTTGTAATGCCTCTTGAACACCTTTGTCAACTGCTGGAATATATTCTTTTGGAATTACCCCACCTTTGATATCATTTACAAATTCATATCCACTACCTGGTTCAAGTGGCTCAAGTCTTAAGAATACATGACCATATTGTCCACGACCACCTGATTGTTTAGCGTATTTGTATTCTTGTTCAACTGTTTTTCTAATAGTTTCACGGTAAGCAACTTGAGGTTGACCTACTTCGGCTTCAACTTTAAATTCACGAAGCATTCTATCAACGATAATTTCCAAGTGAAGTTCGCCCATACCTGAAATGATAGTTTGACCACTTTCTTCATCTGTTGAAACTCTAAAGCTTGGATCTTCTTGAGCTAATTTATTTAAAGCAATAGACATTTTTTCTTGATCTGCTTTTGTTTTAGGCTCAACAGCAACTGAAATAACAGGATCTGGAAAATCCATTCTCTCTAAAATAACCTTATCTTTTTCACTTGCCAAAGTATCACCAGTTAGTGTGTCTTTAAGTCCAACAACCGCTCCAATTTCTCCTGCATATAAAGTTTTAATCTCTTCTCTTTTATTAGAGTGCATTTTCAAAAGACGACCGATTCTTTCTTTTTTATCTTTTGTTGAGTTGTATGCATAAGAACCGCTTTCTAAACTTCCTCTATACACACGAACGAAAGTTAATTGTCCAACAAAAGGGTCAGTCATAATTTTAAATGCTAGGCCTGCAAACTCACCATCATCAGTTGATTTTACAGAAACTTCCGTACCGTCTTCATATTCACCTTTAATATTAGCAACTTCATCAGGAGCTGGTAAATAAGCAACAACAGCATCAAGTAATGGCTGAACACCTTTATTTTTAAAAGCTGTACCACAAAGCATAGGAACCATAGAAAGACTTAAACATCCTGCTTTAATACCTGCTTTGATTTCTTCTTGAGTAAGCTCTTCGCCACCTAGGTATTTTTCCATTAATTCATCACTTGTTTCAGAAACTGCTTCTATCATTTTTGTGCGATATTCTTCAGCCTTTTCTTTAAGTTCAGCTGGAATTTCTTTTTCTACATAATCAGTTGGTTTATTTTCATCTTCCCATACCAAAGCTTTCATGGTAATAAGATCAATTACACCTTTGAAATTATCTTCAGCACCGATTGGAATTTGAAGTGGAACTGGGTTACCTTTCAAACGATTTTTGATTTGTTCTTCAACATTAAAGAAATTTGCACCAATTCTGTCCATTTTATTTACAAAAACAATTCTTGGAACACCGTATTTATTAGCTTGTCTCCATACGGTTTCTGATTGTGGTTGAACTCCACCTACTGAACAAAACACCGCAACTGCACCATCTAAAACACGCATTGATCTTTCAACTTCGATTGTAAAGTCAACGTGGCCTGGAGTGTCTATAAGGTTAATTTGATGGTTTTTCCAAAAACAAGTTGTAGCAGCAGAAGTAATTGTGATACCTCTTTCTTTTTCTTGCTCCATCCAGTCCATTGTAGCTGCACCATCATGCACCTCACCAATTTTATGGCTCATACCTGTAAAGAAAAGAATTCTCTCACTAGTAGTTGTTTTACCTGCATCAATATGAGCTGCGATACCTATATTTCTAACTCTTTTTAAAGGAGTACTTCTTGACATATTTTACTCCTCTTACCAGCGATAATGAGCAAATGCTTTATTAGCTTCTGCCATTTTATAAGTATCTTCTTTCTTCTTGAATGAAGCACCTTTGCTATTAGCTGCATCTAATAATTCTGCTGCTAATTTTTCTATCATAGTTCTTTCGCTTCTTTTTCTAGCAAAAGAAATAATCCATCTTATAGCTAAAGCTTGTTGTCTAGCTGGGCGTACTTCTACTGGCACTTGATAAGTAGCACCACCAACACGACGAGATTTAACTTCTAATAAAGGCTTAATATTTTCAATAGCATCATTAAAAATTTCTATACCTTTTTTTTCTCCACCTTTTTTATCGATAGCTTCTAAAGCACCATACATAATAGTCGTAGCTGTGCTTTTTTTACCATCATACATTAAAGAATTAATGAATTTTGTGATTACTTTGTTTCCATAAATCGGATCTGGCAAGACTTCTCTTACCGGAGCTTTTCTTCTTCTCATAATTTTCCTTCAAATTTATAATTTTACTCAAACAAAATCAAATCTAACGGATTTGTCTGCAATTTTATTACTTAGCTGCTGCTTTAGGGCGTTTCGCACCATATTTAGAACGAGAAACGGTTCTTTTTGCAACACCTGCAGTATCTAAGGCACCGCGAACAATGTGATACTTAACACCTGGTAAGTCTTTTACCCTACCACCACGCACTAAAACAATGCTGTGTTCTTGTAGGTTATGACCTTCACCACCGATATAACTAATAACTTCAAAGCCACTTGTAAGTCTTACTTTGGCAACTTTTCTTAACGCTGAGTTTGGTTTTTTAGGGGTTGTTGTATAAACCCTAGTGCAAACTCCCCTTCTTTGTGGACAATTTTTAAGCGCTGGAGATTTAGATTTCTCTAAAACTTTTTTGCGCTCTTTTCTAACCAATTGATTTATGGTAGGCACAATAATTCCTTTCTTTAAAAAATGTAATAAACTTTGGATAATATCTAAATTTTACTTACAAAAATATAAACTAAAAACAATTTAAATCTTTTTGCAAATTTTCTAAAAACAAACTCACATGATAAGCATCGGCGTTTGCGTGATTTACATTAATACTTAGTGGAATAAAACATTGATTTTTTCCTTGATAATTTTCCCACTTGTAAGAATAGGAAAAAAATAATTTTCTTTTTTAGGTAAATGTAAAGAGAAATTCTCAAAAATTTATCCAAGGGATTGCTGAAATATTAAAAGAATTTTTAATATTCTCTTTTACAAACATAGTGTTTTCTTTAATGAATTGTTTATCTTGCTCGAAATTATGTAAAAAGTTTTGAAAATCTTCATTAAATTCAGTCCATAAAACACAAAAAGTCTTTGATTTTTCACAAAAAGCGGTATAACTTGGATGGATAATATCAAAACAAATTAATTTATCATCCTCTAAGTATAATTTAAATTCAGGTATTAAATTAACATTTTTACTTAAAAAATAGATAAAACTACCATAAAAAGAATATTTTTGATTTTTAACAAAAGAATAAAATTTACTAATATCTAATTTAACATTTAATTCAAAAGAGCAGGGAAATTTAGTATAAAATTCAAAATGTTCTTTTCTTGAGTAAGTTTTTAAATCTATAATCTTCAAATTATTATCCTTTAAATTTAAAGATTACAGCAAATCCTATCTAAAAAAATAGATAGGATTGAAATCATTGTTTGTTGGTATTGTATTGTAAATAAACCACATGGGTAGCTAAATACTCTTCAAGACCATGTTTTCCATCAGCTCCACCTATGCCACTTTTTCTAAAACCTGCATGAAATCCTTGCATTGCTTCAAAATTTTCACGGTTAATATAAGTTTCACCAAATTTTATTTCTCTACTAGCTCTCATTGCTATATCTAAATTTTGCGTATAAATAGAACTTGTCAGTCCATATTCACAATCATTTGCCATATCAATTGCCTCATCAAGTGTATCAAATTTAGTAATTGGTAAAATCGGAGCAAAAATTTCTTTTTGCATGATCTCATCTTCATGCTTAACATTTGTAAGAACGCTTGCAGGAAAATAATATCCGCTTGTATCGGTGATTTTTCCACCGCATTCTACAACTGCTCCTTTATTCGTAGCTCTCTCAAGCATTGCTAAAGCATTATCAACCCCTGCTTGATTGACAAGCGGACCCATATCAAAATCGCCTTTCAAAGTGTTTCCAACACTTACTTTACTCATGGCTTTTACAAATTTATCTACAAATTCATCATAAACACTTGTATGCACATAAGCTCTTTCGGCACAATTGCAAACTTGTCCGTTATTGCAAATTCTACTTGCCTTAATCGCTTCTACCGCTAAATCAATATCTGCATCTTTACACACTATAGCCGGTGCCTTTCCGCCAAGTTCTAGAGAAACCTTAATGATATTTTTAGCTGCAGCTTCCATCACTCTAGTTCCTGCTTCAACACTCCCTGTAAGACTTACCATACCTATGTTTTCATTACTTGATAATTCATGTCCTACCACACTACCCTTACCTGCAACTAAATTAAATACACCTTTTGGTAAAGAACTTTGCGAAACAAGCTTTGCAAATTCAAAAGCATTATTTGGAGTTTCACTGCTTGGTTTTATAACAATGGTGTTGCCTGTTAGTAAAGCAGGTGCCATCTTTCTTGCGATTAGAAAAAATGGAAAATTCCAAGGTAAAATTCCACCAATTACACCAATGGCACTTTTATATAAATATATATGCTCATTAGCTCTATCACTTTGTATAATTTCGCCTTCATACCTTCTAGCCCATTCAGCGGTATAATCCATATAATCTGCCGTAAAATTAATCTCTACACTAGCTAAAGCTCTAGTTTTTCCTTGCTCTTGCATTAAAATTTCTGTTAAAAAATTAGCATTTTTGCGTATTAAACTAGCTATTTCTCTTAAATGATTTGCTCTTTCAATCGCTGGTTTAGCTTCCCAATTTTTTTGTGCCTTTTTAGCTGCTTCAATTGCTCTTTGTGTATCTTCTAAAGAAGCACTTGCTACTCTTGATATTACTTCTTTGGTAGCGGGATTTAAAACTTCTATAAATTCGCCATTGTGTGGGATAAATTCGCCATCAATATAATTTAAATAAGTTGTCATTTTTTCTCCTTTTTTAATCTAAATGAAATACTTCCTCCATATTTAGCCACTTTTGTCCTGCATGAGCTAAAGATATTTGGCAGGGATCTGTAACTTTCCACCATTGTTGTGTATTTTTATCTTTTGCCATCTTAGCCATATCTGCATCAAAATCAACACCTGTATATTCAAAATATGCAAACAAATATTCTCCAAATAAATAAATAGAATAATTTTGTATATTACATTCTTTAATCATCTCACAAACACCTTTATAAGGCTTTGCATGAAGATCTTTATACTCTTGTATTTTTTCCTTTTTAATTTTTATAATTTGACCATATCTTTGCACCTATCCTCCTTATAAATTGATAAAGCATTTTTATAAAATATCTTGTCCAAATCTTTAAAAATATTTCCTTCTATGATAAATTTAGCCCATTTAGCTGGAGCTATTTTTGCCACAGGATAATTACTACCAAATATAAATTTATCTTCGCTAAAAACATTCTTTAAAAATGAAAAACATTGAGATATAAAATCTCTATGAATTTTTATCGTAAAATCATCTGGTACGGAAATTTTTATCCATAAATTTGGGAAATCTTTTAATTTATGTAATATTTTTTTATATTCATCAAAATAGTTAATTTTAGGACTGCCCATATGATTTAAAACTACTTTTAAATTAGGATTATCAAATAAAAACTTTTCCAATATCCAAAGTTCTTCATTTTTCATGCAAGCTTCAAAAGGTATATTAAAAACATTTAGAAGTTCTAATTTTTCTTTAAAATCTGCTTCAAATAGTCTCTTAGCACCCTTTTTACTAGTATGCATTACCTCTCTAAAAGCACATAAGTGTTCTTTGTACTTTAAATCAGCTAAACAAATAAAAATACCATGTTCTTGTTTTTGCTTTAATGCAAATAAAGCTTCTTTTTCCAAATCATCACTATTCGTTTCAACATACATCGCACCTAAAAAATCAAATTCTTTATACTCATTTTTTGCCCTTAAAAAATCATAATTTTGTTCCAATCTATTATTGCCTTTTATCCACGAAATAGGCATTTTACTTAAATCCCAAAGATGCAAATGAGAATCAAAAATTTTTTGCATTTTTAAGCCTTTATTTTAGAACCAAAAAAACCATACCATGATACATATAAAAATAATGGGGCCATAGCCAAATATCCCATGCTTGTTCCAAAATAATCATTAATTAAACCCATGATAATAGGCATAATAGCACCACCAACTATACTCATAACAAGTAAAGAACCACCTAATTTCACTTGATTAAAAGGAAGATTTTTTGTTGCAACTGCAAAAATAGTAGGAAAAGAAATGGACATAAAGAAAAATAATGCAATTAAAATAACTATACTAATAAATCCGCTAGCAAAATACAAGCATACACATAAAATCACATTAATAAAAGAATACCATCCTAAAATAGTCTCACCTTTAATTTTCTTCATCAAAGGCGTAGAAAGAATACGACCTAACATAAAAGCAATTAAAGCTATCGAAAAATAATAAGCCCCTTGTTCATCTTTTAGATTTTCATTATGCTCACTAAGATAATTTATAAAAAAAGCTCCTGCACTAACTTGATTTGCTATATACAAAAATTGTGCTAGCAATCCAAAATTAAAATGTTTATGCTTAAAAACTCCAATAGGTTTTGAGGTATCTTTTTGTTCATAATCACTACTTACTGCCGATCCTTCTGGAATTTTATTCAATGCAAAAGCAATCAAGATCAAAATAACAATTGCTGCAATACCAACATACACTAACTGGACATTACCCATATTAGCAAGCAATGCAGCTTCTATTTGTTCTTTACTTGCACCTTCTTCTTGTTTTGTAATAGATAAAAACAAAGCTCCACCTATGATAGGTCCTAAAAATTGACCCAAACCATTAAAACTTTGCGCAGCATTGATTCTAAAACTAGCATTTTTCTCATCACCAAGTTTTACCATATAAGGATTAGCACTAGTTTCCAAAGAACCAATACCGCAAGCTAAAATAAAAAAAGCAAATAAAAATAAGTAAAAATTAGCTAAATTTGTAGCTGGAATAATCAATAAACAACCTATTGCATACAAGATTAACCCAAAAATAATACCAATTTTATAAGAGTATTTATTTGCTATATATCCAGCAGGTAATGCTATGATAAAATAAGCACCAAAATAAGCGAGTTGCAAAAATCCACTTTCATGTTGAGTGATATGTAAATGATTTTGAAAATTCTTATTCATAACATCAATCAGCCCATAACTAACTCCCCATAAAAAGAAAAGAGAAGTTACTAAAATAATTGCTATTTTTATATTTTTAGAGTTATTTAACATATATCCTCCTTATTATTAAATTTCATCCCAATTTAGAGCTCTATCCAAATGGATATATCCACCATCAGGAGTTAAAATTTGTCCTGTTGTGTGTGAAGCAAGAGGACTTAGTGTAAAAACTGCTGTGTTTGCTATTTCTTCTATAGTTGTAAAACGATGACCTAATGGTATGCATTTTGCTATTTTTTCATATTGAGCTTTTGGATTTGGAAAATTTGACAACCATTTTTCATAAAGAGGAGTCATAACTTCAGCCGGTGCTATAGCATTAACTCTAATATTATCTTTTGCAAAAGCGCAAGCCCATTCTCTTGTAAAACCTATTTGAGCAGCTTTTGCTGAAGCATAAGCTGAAGTTCTACCTTGTCCTGTTAAGCCGGTTTTACTTGTGATATTTAATATACTTCCTTGTTGCTTTTTAATATATGGTAAGCATTCTTTAGTCATAGTATAATAATGAAAAAGATTATTTTCATAAGATTTAATTAATTCTTCAGTTGTAGCATCTTCTATATGTAAATTATCATTTGCTCCAGCATTATTAACCAAAGCATAAATTCCACCATATATATTAACAACACTTTTAACAAGTGTTGAAATTTGTTCTGTATTTTTTAAATCTATTTGATAAAATCCATAATTTCCACAAATGTCTTTTAGCTCATCATCTTTTTCTTTAGAAATTTCACTTCTTGAAAAAATAATTGGAATCCCACCTTCTAAAGCCCATAATTTAGCAATACCATAACCAATCCCTTTAGCACCACCTGTGATGATACAAATTTTGTTTTTAATTTTTAAATCCATAATATATCCTTTTTTATTAATTTAGCAAGTTGTAGCAAGTCTCCAAACTGAAAAATCATTTTGTTCATTTAACTCTGCCTTTACCAATTCTCCATTTGAAATTCTTATGATCAAATCTATAAGCTCATCACGCACTTCTTCTTTTGTCTTAATCCCATCTATAATACTTCCTGCATTAATATCAATAGCATCATTCATATTTTCATAACAAAAAGTATTAGAACTCATTTTAATAGTAGGCACAATAGCTGAACCTGTAGGAGTACCACGACCTGTAGTAAAAACACAAATATTTGCTCCACCTGCCACCATAGCGCTAAGTTGTTCTATATCATTACCTGGCGTATTCATAAAAGTAAGTCCTTTGGAAATTACAGGTTTAGCATAATCAATCACATCCATTAAAGTTCTAGTACCTGCTTTATAAACACAACCTAAAGACTTTTCTTCTATAGTGCTAAGCCCACCTGCAATATTTCCCGGACTAGGATTTGCTCCGCGTATATCAGCATGAAAAGATTTAACTAAATTCTCATAGCCTAAAATCTTATCATATACCTTTTTAGCTACTTCATCATTTTTTGCTCTCTTAGCAAGTATGGCTTCACACCCTATAAGCTCTGTAGTTTCTGCTAAAATTACTGCACCACCTTCATCAATTACAAAATCACTTAAACTTCCTAAAGCAGGATTGGCACTAAGACCGCTATAACTATCGCTACCACCACATTCTGTGCCTAAAATCAAATCACTAAAATCCCCATCTGTTTTTTCCAATTTTGCAGCATTTTCAAGCATTTGATTTACTATTTTAACACCCTTTTCTATGGTATTTTTACTACCACCGCACTCTTGTATTACTAAATATTCAACCATCTTATAAGGTGTCGCTTCTTTTATTTTTTCAGCTACTATTTTCGCTTGTATTACCTCACAACCAAGTCCTACAATTAAAATACCAAAAACATTAGCATTACTCCCATGGCCTATTAAAACATCTCTAGTTTGTAAAGCATCAAATTCGAGTTGAGAACAGCCATGTTGATGATTGATATATACTGCCCCATTGCATTTTCTGGCTATATTTTCGCACACCTTATTAGCGCAATGCACGCTTGGTATAATAATGACTTTATTTCTCAAGCCAAATTTTCCATCTTCTCTTCTATAACCCATTATCTTTTTCATATTTATTCCTTATCCCCACGACCTCTAATACCTGCACTATTGTGAATATGCACCCATTCACCTTTATTAATATCACAACTTGCACTAGCTATAGCTTCTGCATATTTGATGACAACTTCATCTTTTTTTATATCTTTTAGTGCAAATTTATGTCCACTTGCAATATCATCTAAAAGTTCTATATTTTCCACGATTTCACCTTTTTTAAAATCACGCAAAGCAGTAGCGACATTATCTTTTTCATTGACTATAATATAGGCTTTCATAATTTTATACCCGTTTCTTTTTCTATAGTTTTAACAAGTTCTTTAGCTTCATTAAAACGAGTATTTAATTCTTCTTTTGTAACATGTGATAAAGGATGGATACTTGTATTTGCAAATTCAAATCCTCTAGCTTTTAAAAGCAAAGCAAATCCCATAGGAAAAGCCATGCTCATACCAAATCTTATAGCTTTTAGTAAACTTTTTTGAATCAGCAAAGCTCTATCTATATTTTTTTCATTGATTGATTTATAAATTTCACTCATAAGTTCTGGAAAAACACCACCTATACTAGTCATAGAACCCTTTGCCCCTATCAGTAGTGCTCCTGCATAAAATTCTTCTCTTCCTACAAAAACATCAAAATCACCAGGCACTACATCTAATATATGATTTAAAAGTAAAGCATCTCCACTGCTATCTTTTATACCCACAACATTATCAAGCTTTGAAACTCTTTCTATAAATTTCAAACTTAGTGCTGGTGCAAAAAGAGGGATGTTATAAATATACAAAGGAAGCTTCACTTTAGAAGATAAATCTTTAATATATTCAAAAAGTGCATCTTCACTTAATTTATAATAATAAGGCATAGCAAGTAATAAAGCATCAAGCCCTAATTCATATGCTTTTTGTGCCAAAGTAAAAGTATTTTGATAAACTGTTGATGCAATACCTGTAATAACAGGGATATTATTTTTTGCAGCTTCTTTTGTAAGTTTCATTATTTTGACTTGCTCTTCTATACCTAAAGCTTGAGAATCTCCTGCACTACCATTACAAAATAATCCATTTAAACCTTTTGAGATACCAAATTCGCAATATTTAATAAATTCGTTTTCATTAATATTTCCACTCATATCATATGGAGTTAATAAGGCTGGTAAAGTTCCCTTTAATATTCCCATATTTTTTCCTTTCATTTTTTGTATATACAAAAATATTTTTATATACAAAAAATATAGCTAAAAATAGAAATTTTTAAAAACATCAAAATGATAAAAAAACAATACAAAAGTCTTATAAAAGTAGTTATAATCAATCATCTAAAGCAAAAACTGCTAATAGAAAATATTTTTTATATTATTAAAAATGTTACTAAAAGTAAAAAATATGATAGAATTTATCTATTGAAAAAGGAGTAAAATGACACATCAACCAACATTAAGAGTTTTAAAAATTTTAGAATTATTGGGCAATAATAATCAAAAAAATACACTAAGCTCTATTGCAAAAGATTTAAATATCCCTCCAGGGACACTTTCTCCTATACTTCAAACTTTACAAGCTAAAAATTACATTAAATGTGATAAAAATAAATTTTACACATTAGATTATAAAATTTTAGAAATTAGCCGTTGCATTTCAATAAAAAATAGCGCATTAGAATTAATTAAAAAACATATGAAAAACATCAGAAACTTAACAGGACAAACATGCCAAATGGGAATATTAAAAGAAGGAAATGTATTTTATTTAGAAAAACTTGATTCGGATAATCAAATACAAATCAAGTCTTTTGTCGGTGCTTCATATCCAGCTTACGCTACATCTTTAGGAAAAGCATTACTAGAAAAGAAAACCTATAAAGAGCTTGAAAAAATTTATCCAAATCCTTTTGAGAAAATAACACCAAATACATTAAATAATCTAAAAGAGCTTTACGAAGAATTATCTTCTATCAAAAAAAATAAAATAGCATTAGAAAGTGGGGAAATGAACCCAGAAATTGAGTGTATGGCCATAGGAATTGAATACGATGAAAAAATTATAGCTGCAATTAGTATTTCATATCATATATTTTACTCAAATGCAAATTTTAAAGAAAAAAATCAAAAAATTTTACTAGAAGAAAAATACAAAATAGAACAAGATTTAAAATTATATTTCCCGGAATTAGAAAATATATATCAATAAAAATCCCTAATTAGGGATTTTTATTCTTTTTCTTTTAATTTAAGTTTTTGTTCTTGATATAATCCCGTTCCAACAGGAATCATACGACCTAAGATTACATTTTCTTTTAGATCTTCAAGATAATCAAATTTACCTGCAATACTTGCTTCTGTTAAAACTTTCGTTGTTTCTTGGAAAGAAGCAGCTGAAATCACGCTATCACTTCCAATAGCCGCTCTTGTTACCCCAAGTAACACAGGCTCAGCCACAGCAGGCTCACCACCATATCTTAAAATTCTTTCATTTTCTTCTCTGAATTTTCTTCTTGAAACTAAATCACCCACGATGAAGTTAGTATGACCACTATCTACAATTTTAACTTGTCTTAGCATTTGTGATACGATGATTTCAATATGCTTATCAGAAATCACAACACCTTGACCGCGATAAACTTGCTGAATTTCAGAAATAAGATAATAATGTAATGCTTTTTCACCTAAAATTCTAAGTACATCATGGCTTGAAATAACTCCATCGGTTAATTTTTCACCCGCATGGATAAACTCGCCATCTCTTACTTGAATACGTTTTGATTTATCTATCAAATACTCTGCGCTACTTCCATCTTCTGCTTGAATAATGATTCTTTCTTTTGATCTTAAAGGCTTATCAAATCTAACAACTCCATCAATTTCAGCTACAACGGCAGTATTTTTTGGCTTTCTTGCTTCAAATAATTCAGATACTCTTGGAAGACCCCCGGTAATATCTTTTGATTTAGCTGCTGCCTTTGGTGTTTTAGCTAAAATATCAGCTTGCTTCACCTTATCACCATCATTTACGTAAATAACAGTTTTTGGCTCTAATTGATAACGCACTACTTTGTCATTTTCACCTATGATTAACAACGCTGGACGCACTCCACTTGGTAAATACTCATTAATAACAAGCGATCTTTTACCTGTTGCTTCATCAATTTGTTCATCAGCACTATAACCTGATTCAATATCTTCAAAATTTATAGTACCTGCAACCTCTGCAATTACGGTGTTATTATATGCATCCCATTCAGCAATGATAGTTTTATCTTCTTTGCTTGATTTTGCTATGATAGCTTTAGGATTATCCACAAAAGCACTATCATCAAATTCAATCACGGATTCTCTTGGTATATAATGTCTTTTTGCTTCTCTATCATTTTCATCAGCAATAACAACAAAAACACCTTTTTCTTTAACTACATCACCTGTTTTAAGATTTTTAATCCTATCTAAACCATCGCCTTTGAGCATGTAAAATTTTAATGTGCCTTTTGCACCTGCTATAATATCTTGAGTGATAGGATCACCATCTTTTACTAGCAATTCACTTGCATAAGGAATACGATTTGGTATATTCCAACCTTCTTTGATCACTTCAACAATACTTTCATTTTCAGCTACTTCAACACCATCGCTATATGGAATATACAACTTACCTTCGATATTACCACTTACACCGGCAAGCTCATTAGCTTTTGCTAAATCATATTTTCTTAATATAAATTTAGCTTCATTGTTTTTTGCTTTAACACTAACCACCACATCTTCATACGCATGTTCAATATGGATAGTTCCTTTAAATGGAGCTTTGATTTTTGGCTCAACAAGTAAAATAGCAGCATTGCGATGATTTGCAACGATAGTTTTACCTTGTCTATCTTCATAAGTGTTAAGATTATAAAATCTTACAAAACCTTCTTTATGTGCTACTACTTGACGATCTTGTAAATCTGTACTAGCAGTACCACCACTATGGAAAGTTCTTAGTGTAAGCTGAGTTCCTGGCTCACCGATTGATTGAGCAGATATAATACCTACAGCTTCACCTGGCTTAACTAATTTGCCCTCACCTAGGTTAATACCATAACATTTAGAACAAACTCCTTTTTTAGCTTTACAAGTAATAGGAGTTCTAATACTTACACTCTTTACACCACTTTCAACAATTACTCTAGCTTTTTCTTCATCTATTAAAGTACCTTCTGAAAATAAAATTTCATTAGTAATAGAATCAATAATATTTTCAGCTAAAACTCTTCCTAAAATTCTTTCCTCTAAGGTTTCAATCACAACACCATCTGCTGTGATTTCATTAATTTCAACACCCTCATGTGCACCACAATCATCCATTGTAACTTTTACATTTTGCGCCACATCGATAAGCTTTCTTGTTAAATAACCTGCATTTGCTGTTTTTAATGCTGTATCTGCGAGACCTTTTCTAGCACCATGAGTTGAAATAAAATATTCAAGAACATTAAGTCCTTCACGGAAATTTGAAATAATCGGCGTTTCAATAATTGAGCCATCAGGTTTTGCCATAAGACCCCTCATCGCAGCAAGCTGTGAAATTTGAGCTGCTGAACCTCTAGCACCAGAATCTGCCATCATATAAATAGAGTTAAATCCTTCTTTATCTTTTTTAATTAACTCCATCATATCTTTTGACAAGATATTATTAGTGCTTTTCCAAATATCAATAATCTTATTATATCTTTCACCCGAAGTAATCAAACCTAAATTGTATGAATTTTGAATTTCTCTTACTTGTTTTTTAGCTTCTTCTATGCTTTTTTGCTTTTGATCAGGCACAATAATATCAGCAATTGAAATAGAAATACCTGCTTTTGTTGCATATTCAAAACCAAGATCTTTTAGTTTATCTAAAAAGCTAGCACTTACTTCAAGGCCACCTTCTTTATAAACATAATCAACCAAAGCTGCAATATCTTTTTTCTTCATGACTTTATTCCACATATTTTCAGGAACAAAATCAGGTAAGATAGACTTAATAATCAATCTACCCGCGGTTGTTGTGATTTTTCTTCCATCAACCACACTTCTAATGCTTGCATGAATATCTAAAGATTTTGCTTCTAGAGCAATCATAACCTCTTCAATACCTGTGCAAATTTTATGCTCACCTTTAGCACCATCTTTTTCTAAAGATAGATAATAAATCCCCAAAACCATATCTTGAGAAGGTACAGTTACAGAACGACCACTTGCTGGAAGCAAGATATTCATAGATGAAAGCATTAATACTTTGCACTCAGCTATTGCCTCTTGAGATAAAGGCACATGCACAGCCATTTGGTCCCCGTCAAAGTCAGCATTAAATGCCGCACACACTAATGGATGAAGTTGAATCGCTTTACCCTCTACAAGCACAGGATGGAAAGCTTGGATGGAAAGCTTATGCAAGGTTGGAGCACGGTTAAGCATTACAGGATGACCTTTAACAACCTCTTCTAAGCACTCCCAAACCTCATTAGTTTTGTTTTCTATCATTTTTTTAGCTTGTTTTACGGTAGTTGCATAACCTTTTTCTTCAAGCTTAGCTAACAAATGTGGTTTAAATAATTCTAAAGCCATTTTTTTAGGTAAACCGCATTGATCCATTCTAAGTTTTGGTCCAACAACAATAACACTACGACCTGAGAAATCCACCCTTTTACCAAGTAGATTTTGTCTAAAACGACCTTGTTTACCTTTGATAATTTCACTTAAAGATTTCAATGGACGCTTATTTGCACCTTTAACTGCATTTGCTCTTCTGCCATTATCAAACAAAGCATCAACTGCTTCTTGTAGCATTCTTTTTTCATTTCTAATGATAATTTCAGGTGCATCAAGCTCCATAAGTCTTTTTAAACGCGTATTTCTATTGATAACCCTTCTATATAAATCATTCACATCAGAAACTGCAAATTTTCCACCATCTAAAGCTACCAAAGGTCTTAAATCAGGTGGCAATACAGGTAAATTTGTGATCATCATCCACTCGGGACGATTTGGTACTACTTCATCAATATTTGTATTGCTATTTAAATTACTGTTTAAGAAATTTTCTACCACTTTTAAGCGTTTGATGATAGTTTTTTTCTTTGCTTCTGAATTAGTTGCTGCAATATCTTCTTTTAATTTATTTAAAAGCTCGACAAGATCTAAATTTGCTAGTAAATCTCTAACAACTTCACCACCCATTCTAGCTTTAAATCCACTACTTTCATAGCGTTGCATTAAATTTAAATACTGCTCTTCATTTAACACATCACAAAATTCAACTTTTTTAGTATTTTCATTATCATAGTACGCATCACCTGGATTTTCTACTATATATGCTTCATAATATAATACACGTTCTAAGTCTTTCATCTTTACGCCGAGTAAAGTACCGATACGACTTGGTAAAGAGTTCACATACCATATATGTGCTACTGGGGTAACTAGCTCAATATGCCCCATTCTTGAACGACGCACTTTAGAACTAGTAACTTCAACACCACATTTTTCACACTTAATGCCCTTAAAACGCATTTTTTTATACTTACCACAAAGACACTCATAATCTCTTACTGGTCCAAAAATTTTAGCACAAAAAAGCCCATCTCTTTCAGGCTTTAAAGTTCTATAATTAATTGTTTCTGGTTTTTTTACTTCCCCATAAGACCATGATTTGATTTTTTCAGGACTTGCAAGTCTTAATTGAAAAGCTTCAAAGTCTCTAGGTCTGCCATCTTCTTTTATTTCGATAGGTTTAAATTTACTCATTATTCTCATCCTTATCAAAAATCTCAACATCTAAAGCAAGAGATTTTAATTCATTTGTAAGTACAAAGAATGTCTCTGGAATACCTGTTGCTGGAACATTCTCGCCTTTTGTTAAAGCTTTATAAGCACTAAATCTACCCTCAACATCATCAGATTTTATGGTTAACATTTCTCTTAGAGTATGAGCTGCTCCATAAGCTTCAAGAGCCCAAACCTCCATCTCACCAAATCTTTGCCCACCAAATAATGCTTTACCGCCAACTGGTTGTTGTGTTACTAAGCTATAAGGTCCAGTGCTTCTTGCGTGAACTTTTTCATCTACTAAATGGTGTAATTTAAGCATATACATACATCCAACATGCACACGCTCTGCCATTTTTTCACCAGTTCTTCCATCATAAAGTTCGCTTTTTCCATCCATAGCTATTTTAGCCATTTCAAAAAGCTTACCAAATTCTTCAACCGTTACACCTTCAAATACAGGAGTAGCAAATTTTACCCCTTTAGCCCAATCTCTAGCATAAGAAATAAGTTGCTCATCATTTAAAGTTTGTACAAATTTCTTTTCTAGCTCAAGTCTAGATACACTACAAATTTCAAGAATTTTTTCGCGTAATTCTTTTACAAAATCTTTTTGTTTTCTATCAAAAATTTCTTGAATTTGATCACCTAGTCTCATACCAACAATCCCTAAGTGACTTTCAAGAATTTGTCCTATATTCATACGACTTGGAACCCCTAGAGGATTTAAAGCTATATCAATAGGTCTTCCATCAGGTAAATAAGGCATATCAACTTCTGGAACGATATTAGATACAATACCTTTATTTCCATGGCGTCCCGCCATTTTATCCCCAACTTTTAATTTTCTCTTAGTCGCAATATATACTTTAACAAGTTTTACCACTCCACTTGGTAAAATATCATCTTTTTCTAAAATTTCTAATTTTTCATCATGCTCTGTTTTAAGCTTTTTCTTCTCGTTTTGGAAGTGATTTTTTAAATCATCATATTCTTTTTGTACTTCTTTAGAATAAGCTTTAACTAAAGAATTTAATGCAAAACGATTAATTTTTTCCAACTCGGTAATTTCTACCTTGGAACCTTTTTTATATTTAACACCATTTATTTCTTCGTCTGAATTTAAAGGTGATTTAGAAAGCAAAGAACATACTCTTAAAGTTTCTTCTCTGTCCATCATCAAAAGTCTATCGTGATGTTCTTTTTCAAGATTTAATTTTTCATCATCATAGGCTTTTACAGCACGAGCATCTTTTTCATAACCTTTTTTAGTAAATATTTTTACATCTACAACAACACCTTCCAATGAAGCAGTTGCATATAAAGATTTATTTACAACATGTCCTGCTTTTTCACCAAAAATAGCTCTTAGTAATCTTTCTTCAGGTGTAGGTTTTACCTCACCTTTAGGTGAAACTTTACCTACCAAAATCATACCAGGCTTTATATGAGTTCCTATTTTCGCAATACCACTCTCATCAAGATGTGCTAAATCTTCCTCTTTAACATTCGGAATATCTTTTGTAATCTCTTCAACGCCATCTTTAAGTTCTCTAGCCTCTACTTCCTTTTCATAAATATGAACACTAGTGAAAGTATCTTCGCGTAAAATTTTCTCACTAATTACAATAGCATCTTCATAATTATATCCATGCCATGGCATAAATGCGATCAAAGCATTTTTACCAATAGCAAGCTCTCCTTGATCCATACTTGGACCATCTGCAATAATTTGACCTGCTTGAATAAATTCGCCTTTTTTCACAATCGGGTGTTGAATAAAAGTTGTATTTTGGTTAGTTCTTAGATTTTTTTCCATTTTATAATGATCAATAAATGGTCCATTTTCATCTTCACCCAAAATAAAAATATTTTTATTATCAACTTTTTCTACAATACCTGCTCTTTTAGCTTTAATAGCTTCCCAAGCATCACGTGCAATGATTTTTTCCATACCAGTACCTACTATAGGTGCTTGTGCGGTTAGTAAAGGCACCGCTTGACGCTGCATGTTTGAACCCATCAGGGCTCTGTTTGCATCATCATGCTCCAAAAATGGAATCAAAGAAGCTGCGACCCCTACTATCATACCTGAACAAAGATCAATCAAATGCACTTCTTCTCTTCTTGCTAAGATTGTTTCACCATCTTGTCTTGCTTCAACAAATTCTTCAACAATATTACCTTTTTCATCAATTTTAGTTGAAGCAGCTGCGATCACTAAACCTTCTTCTTGAGTAGCGGTTAAATAAACAATTTCATTGCTTACTTTTCCATTTTCTACTTTCTTATAAGGTGCTTCAACAAAACCTAGATCATTTACTTTAGCATAAGTTGAAAGCGTATTAATCAAACCGATATTTTGACCTTCTGGAGTTTCAACAGGGCAAATTCTTCCATAATGCGTTGCATGGACATCACGCACTTCAAAACCCGCTCTTTCTTTTACTAAACCACCCTCGCCAAGCGCAGATAAACGACGCTTATGAGTTACCTCGCTTAATGGATTTGTTTGATCCATAAATTGAGACAATTGACCACCGGTAAAAAATTCCATAATTGTCACAGTAATTGTTTTAGGATTGATCAAGTCATAAGGCATTACTTTATCAATATCTGCATTTAATGCGGTAAATTTATCTCTGATTGATTTTTGCATTTTAGCAAGACCCACATGAAGTTCATTAGCTAAAAGCTCTCCAATCGATCTAATACGACGATTGCCTAAATGATCTCTATCATCAATATGGCCTCTACCATTTTTTACTTTAATTAAATATTTTGCAGTTTTTACTATATCTTCATTTGTTAAAACTGTAACATATTCAGGTGTATCTAATCCTAGTTTATGATTCATTTTCATACGACCAACTTTTGTCAGATCATATCTTTCAGGATTAAAAAATAAATCATTTACAAAAGCTTTTGCAGCATCTTTTACTACAGGCTCGCCTGGTCTCATTACTTTATAAATTCTAATAGCTGCTAAATCATTTTCATCTTCTATATTTTCAGTTTGTTTTAATAATTTTAAAGTCTCATTATCTTGAATGAAAGAATTAATAATAGCAGCATCAACTCCATTTGCTAAGTCATTTGCAATATCAAATTGTTTTTCTTCTTTAATTTTAGCTAATTTTCCCTCATCTAATAGCGTTAAAGAATCAAACAAAACCTCACCGGTTTCTTTATTAATAATAGGGTTAGCTAAATATCTATTTGTTAAAATTTCAATTGGATATTCAACCCATTTAACACCGTCTTTTATAAGTTGCTCAGCTTTTTTCTTTGTCATTCTTTTACCGGCTTGGTGTACAACATTGCCTTTTTCATCTTTTAAGTCATATTCGACTCTATCTAAAAAGTCATTTGGATTAAATTCAGTTAAAAATTTATCTTTTTTAACATGAATAGTTTGTATAGGGTAAAATAATTTTATAATATCTTGCTTTTTATAACCAAGTGCTCTAAATAAAATAGTAATAGGCACTTTCCTTCTTTTATTAATACGCACATAAAGCACATCTTTTGCATCATACTCAAAATAAAGCCAAGAACCACGATCTGGTATAATTTGAGCTGTATATACTAACTTATTTGCAACAGTAGAACTTTCTTCTTCTTTAAAAATAACACCTGGACTTCTATGAAGTTGATTTACAACAACTCTTTCAACCCCATTAATTATAAAAGAAATTCTATCTGTCATTAAAGGAATTTCTCTAATATAAATTTCTTGTTCTTTGATATCTTTTATACCGATTTTTTCACCCGTTTTTTCATCTTTTTCATGTAAAGTTAAACGGATTTTCATTTTCAAATTTACAGAATAAGTTAAACCTCTTTCCATGCACTCTCTAATGGTGTATTTAGGTTTACCTACTTCACTACTTACATATTCTAAACTTAATCTATTTTGCGGATCATGGATTGGAAAGATAGATTTGAAAACTTTTTCAATTCCACTTTCTGAATTTTTTGCATCTAAATTTAAAAAATAATCAAAACTCTTTTTTTGTAATTGTAATAAATTTGGAATGTCTATTTGTTGTGGAACATTCGAGAAGTCTATTCTTAAACGATTTCCTGATTGTGAATTTAACATATTATTATACCCCATGGTAAAAGTATTGAAAGAAAGAATCCTTATTAAAGGAAAACAAGAAAGGATATAAAATCCTTTCTTTTAAAAATAAAAAATTATTTAAGTTCAACCTTAGCGCCAGCTTCTTCAAGTTGTTTTTTAGCTTCTTCAGCTTCAGCTTTACTAACACCTTCTTTAAGAACTGATGGAGTTTGCTCAACTGCATCTTTTGCTTCTTTTAATCCAAGACCAGTTAAAGCACGAACAACTTTAATTACATTAATTTTTTTATCGCCACCATCTTGTAATACAATATCAAATTCAGTTTTTTCTTCAGCAGCACCGCCAGCAGCACCCGCAACAGCAGCACCCGCAACCATAACTGGAGCAGCAGAAACACCAAATTTTTCTTCAAATTCTTTTACTAATTCTGAAAGCTCAAGAACACTTAGGTTAGAAATAAATTCTAATACATCTTCTTTAGTAATTGCCATTTTTTATCCTTTTTATAATTTTATTCAGCTTCTTTTTTTTCTTTTAATGCATTTAATCCAATTGTAAAATTGGTGATTGGTGCATTCCAAACTTGCAAAAGCATAGCAAGTAATTCATTACGAGAAGGCATTTTAGCTAAAGCTTTAACTTTATCTACAGAAGCAACTTCGCCTTCGATAAATGCAGTTTTGATCTCAAATGCTTGATTAGCTTCGCTAAATTTATCAGCAACTTTTGAAACATTTAATTGGTCTTCACCCCAAAGATAAATATTAGTATCTTTAAGTTCCATTCCATCTTTGCCGGCATTTTTAAGAGCAATACTTGCTAAAGTATTTTTAATAATTTGAACTTTAACATCCATTTCTCTCGCATTATTTCTTAACTCTTCAAGTTTTTTAGTATTTAAACCCTTATAGTTACAAACTACAACAGCCTCACTAACTTTAAAACCTTCTTCAAGTTTAGAAACAAGTTCAACTTTTTGGCTTTTAGTCATCTTTACTCCTTTCCGACCGGTGATTTCAAGCAGAGCAGAAAAATCTAATTAAGTCCTAGGACCTCGGCTATCTCCAATCTAAGATAAAAATTAGATAAAATAAAAGTTATTATCTTATCTAATTTTTATTAATGAGAGTAAAACTCTCATTAATTTTATTTTGTATCAAGTAATTCTTGAGTATCAAGAGAAAGAGAAGGACTCATAGTTAAAGAAAGACTAGCATTTTTAATATATCTTCCTTTTGCAGCAGCTGGCTTGTGTTTATTAATAGCTTTTACAAATGCTGTCATATTTTCTTTTAATTGTTCTTGAGTAAAGCTAACTTTACCTAAACCTGCATGGATATTTCCTTGCTTATCAACACGGAAGTTAACTTGACCATTTTTAGCATTATTCACAGCTTGTGCAACATCCATTGTCACAGTACCTGTCTTAGGATTTGGCATTAAACCTTTAGGTCCTAAAATACGACCTACTTTACCAACTAAACCCATCAAATTTGGAGTAGCAATTAAAACATCAAAATTCATATTTCCTTTTTGAATTTCTTCTACTAAATCATCACTACCAACTATATCAGCACCTGCATTTTTTGCCTCATCAGCTTTTGCATCTTTTGCTATAACAGCAACACGCACTTTTTTACCTGTACCACAAGGTAAAACTACACTACCTCTTACCATCTGATCTGCATGTCTTGGATCAACATTTAATTTTAAAGCAATTTCAACTGTTTCATCAAATTTAGCAGATGCAAGAGTTTTAACTGTGCTTATTGCTTCATCCATTAAGTAATTTTTATTTGAATCTATTTTTTTTAATAATTCTGTAAATCTTTTAGTATTTTTTGACATTAATTTTTCTCCGCATTTTATATAAAGTGCTACCGCCTTTTTAAACTCTTGGCGGTAAAGAGTATTAATCTACGATTTCAACACCCATAGAACGAGCAGAACCCATAATAATCTTAGCAGCTTGCTCTCTATCTTTTGTGTTCATATCAGCTATTTTTTTATCAACAATTTCTAAAACTTGTGCTTTGGTTAATTTACCTACTTTATTTTTCAAAGGATTATCCGCACCTTTAGAAATACCTGCAGCTTTTTTGATTAAATCAGTAGCTGGTGGTTGTTTTGTGATAAATGTAAAGCTTTTATCTGCATAAACAGTAATAACAACTGGAATATTAAAGCCAGCCATATCTTTTGTTCTTTCATTAAATGCCTTACAAAATTCCATAATATTAACACCTTGTTGACCCAAAGCAGGACCAACTGGAGGTGATGGATTAGCCTTAGTAGCAGCTATTTGTAATTTTATTTCTCCTACGACTTTTTTAGCCATAACCTTACTCCTTTACTTGCTATATTATCAAACTATTTTTTCAACTTGAGAGTATAAGATCTCTACTGGAGTTGATCTGCCAAATATTGAAACATTTAGCTTTAAAACTCCTCTAACCATATCATATTCTTCTACAATACCAACAAAGTTTGCAAAAGGACCTTCGGTTATTCTTACACTTTCTTCTTTATCAAATGAAATTTTAGGTTTAGGTGCTGCTTTATTTTTCACCTTTTCTAAAATAAGATTGATATCTTTTTCACTCAATGGGGTTGGTTTTTTACTTTCCCCTATAAAACGACCAACTTTTGGCAAAGATTGAATTTTATGCCAAAGTTCTGTTGATAAGTCAATATTGGCAAATACATAGCCTGAATACAAACTTCTTTCGCTTATTTTTTCTTTACCATTTTTAAATTCAATCACATCTTCAGTTGGAACAATTACTTCTAGCAATTGCTCTTGAATTCCATGATCTCTAACTAAATTTTCTATGGCTCTTTTTACAGCCATTTCACTACCTGCATAAGTTTGAATTGCATACCATTTATGATTCATTATTTTATCCTATAATCTTAGATAATGAAAATGACATAATCAAGTCAACCAATGCTAAAAATAATGAAACAACAGTAACAACTACAAAAACAGTAATATAAGCATTTCTAACTTGCTCTTTCAAAGGCCAAATAACTTTTGATAATTCAGCTTTTGACAATTTAAAATAAGTTATTAGTTTTTCCATATTTAACCTTATTTTGTGGCAGGGCAAGAGGGATTCGAACCCCCAACCATCGGATTTGGAATCCGGCGCTCTACCGTTGGAGCTATTGCCCTAAGGGCTTTTATATAAAAGCCTTAACTTTTTAATTTAACTTCTTTATGAACTGTATGTTTTTTTAATCTTGGGCAATATTTTTTTAATTCTAATTTTTCAGTTGTATTTTTACTATTTTTAAAAGTACTGTAATTAATATCACCGCACTCTTCACATTTCAAGCCAACTTTAATTCTCATTTTTATTCCTTAAAAAAAGCGAGATAAAATCTCGCTTATGATTATTTAATAATTTTAGATACAACACCTGAACCAACAGTACGGCCACCTTCACGGATAGCAAAACGAGTACCTTCTTCAAGTGCAACTGGTGCAATAAGACTTACAGTAATTCTAACATTTTCACCTGGCATAACCATTTCAACGCCTTCTGCAAGTTGGATAGAACCAGTAACATCCGTTGTTCTTACATAGAACTGTGGTCTATAGTTATTAAAGAATGGAGTATGACGACCACCTTCATCTTTATTTAAAATATAAACTTCTGCTTCAAAGTCAGTATGTGGAGTAATTGATTTTGGCTTAGCAAGAACCATACCACGAAGAACATCTTCTTTTTTAGTACCACGTAGAAGAACACCTACATTATCACCTGCTTCACCTTGATCCATTTCTTTTCTAAACATTTCAACACCAGTTACTGTAGTGCTTTGTGTTTCTCTAATACCAACGATTTCAATAGTATCACCAACTTTAACAACACCTTTTTCAATTCTACCAGTAACAACTGTACCACGACCTGAAATTGAGAATACGTCTTCGATTGGCATTAAGAAATCTTTATCTGTATCACGAGCTGGAGTTGGAATATACTCATCAACTGCTGCCATAAGATCTAGGATTTTTTTAGACCATTCACCATCTTGTCCGGCTTTTGCTTCTTCAAGAGCTTGTAAAGCAGAACCTGAAATAATTGGAGTATCATCTCCTGGGAAGTCATAAGAACTTAATAGTTCTCTAATTTCCATTTCAACTAATTCTAATAATTCAGCATCATCAACCATATCAGCTTTATTCATGAAAACAACGATATATGGTACACCTACTTGGCGAGAAAGTAAGATGTGCTCTCTAGTTTGTGGCATTGGACCATCTGCAGCAGAAACAACAAGAATAGCACCGTCCATTTGAGCAGCACCAGTAATCATATTTTTAACATAGTCAGCGTGACCTGGGCAGTCTACGTGAGCATAGTGACGATTTTCTGTTTCATACTCAATATGAGAAGTTGCAATAGTAATACCACGCTCTTTTTCTTCAGGAGCATTGTCGATATTATCATAATCTTTAAGCTCAGCCAAACCTCTTCTTGAAAGAACAGCAGAGATAGCAGCTGTTAAAGTAGTTTTACCGTGGTCAACGTGACCAATAGTACCAATATTTACGTGAGGCTTATTACGTGAAAATTTTTCTTTAGCCATCTTTTTCCTCCATATAAAATTTACAAACAAATACTAATTTATGTTTTATAATCTTTTGAAATCAATGGAGCTCATAGCGGGACTTGAACCCGCGACCTCTCCCTTACCAAGGGAGTGCTCTACCTCTGAGCCATACGAGCGCTCAGAAAAATTAAAAACATAAATTATAAAATTTTGGAAATTGAAACTGCTAGAAATTCTGAATTTAAAAACAGCTCCCAGTTTCACTCTACCAAAATTAGGTTGGAGCGGGAAACGGGACTCGAACCCGCGACCCTCAGCTTGGAAGGCTGATGCTCTAGCCAACTGAGCTACTCCCGCAAAGCAATGGTGGTGAGTCGTGGATTCGAACCACGGAAGGCGAAAGCCAGCAGATTTACAGTCTGCCCTCGTTGGCCACTTGAGTAACTCACCATGATAAAAATGCTTTTTATTTCTGGTCAAACACTGCTATCAACAATGGAGCTGGTTAAGGGACTTGAACCCCCGACCTGCTGCTTACAAGGCAGCTGCTCTACCAACTGAGCTAAACCAGCAAAAAATAAAGTTGAATTATAATGTAATTTTAAATTAATGTCAAGTGTTTTAAATAATTTTATATAATTTTTAAAAAAATAAAGGATTGATTATGAAAATTTTATTTTCACCTAGCGAAAGCAAAAATAAAATAAATACGCAAGATTATATAAATAAAAACTCTTTTGTTTTTAGTAATTTATATAGTAAAAGACTTGAGGTACTTACAAAATATAAAAATCATATAAATCAATGCAATGAAGTTGAACTTGAAAAATTTTTTGGTATAAAAGATGCAAGTGAAATAGAAGAATTAACTCATGATATTTTAACAAAAGAAACAAACAAAGCTATTCAAAGATATAATGGAGTTGCTTTTGATCATTTAGACTATGAAAATTTAAGCGAGAATTCAAGAAAATACATAGATGAGAATGTTTTGATATTTTCTAATCTTTTTGGTCCTATTTTAGCAAAAGATTTAATACCTTATTACAAATTAAAACAAGGAGAGAAAATTAAAGAATTTAATATAGAAAAATATTACAAAGATAGTTTTTCTGATGAACTCGATAAATTTTTAGAAAATGAATTAGTCATTGATCTTAGAGCTAAATTTTATGAAAAATTTTATACTATTAAAAAGCCTTTTTTAACTTTTACCTTTTTAAAAAATTCCAAAACTTTAAGTCATTTTGCTAAAGCTTATAGGGGTAAAATACTAA
>NZ_JAKMQP010000012.1:0-40168 GCF_025771615.1 Campylobacter sp. IFREMER_LSEM_CL292 | reverse complement strand
AACAAACTCCATCAACGCTTAACTCATAAGCTTTTTTTAAATTATTATCTAAAACATCAAGTAAAAATAAAATTTTAGAGTCAAACATATAAAACTCAGCCATTTTTGAAGCAATTTTTGCTAATCTCTCATCTTCTATTAAAATATATTTTGCTCCTAGTGCATTAGAAAGTAAAATTTCTTCCTCATTCTTGGCATATATAGCAAAATCTATTTTTTCCTCTTTTGCACTTTTTATATTTTGTTCATTATAGTTAAAACAATTTACATTTGTTTTGATAAAAATATTTTCATAATGACTAAATTTTTGCATATTTATCAAAGAATGTCCAAAAATTAACATAATTTTTCCTTTATCTTTAAAAGACAATAATTCCTAAAGCCTTGATTAAAAATTTGATAATCTTTCAATTCTTGCAATTCATCATAAACTTCACTTCCTTTATAAAGCAAAAATAAAGTATTTTTATCATAAAAACCATTTGAAATTTCTACCAAAGGTTTTACATCCATCAAAGCTCTTGAAGTAATTAAATCTACTTTAAAAGGTGGATAGTTTTGTAATTTTTCTTTTATGATATTTACATTTATCAAATTAAGTTCAGTTTTAACCACCCTTAAAAATGAAGCCTTTTTAGCGCTAGGCTCAAAAAGAAAAAATTCATTATCTTGCAAAATACAAGCTAAAAATAATGCAGGAAAACCAGCCCCGCTTCCAATATCAATGATCTTTTTTTTATTACTCAAATCATAAAAATCTAAAATTTTAACACTATCAATAATATTTTCATCTATATTTTCAAAATGAGTTAAATTATGCACAGCATTAAATTTTTCTAACAACTCTTTATAGAGCGTGATTTTTTTAAAAAAATCATCTTTATTTGCAAAATCTTTTAAAAAATTTAATTGCTCTTCGTATTTTTTCAATTTAGATGTCCCATTTGTGTATATTTAATTTCTAAATAATCTTTATTAAAACGATTTGCTTTTATTAAAATAGGCACTCTTAAATTAATTTTTTCTTTTAATGAATTTAGTTTTTCAGGATTATTAGTTAAAAGGTTAATTTTAGAAATCTTATAATGCTTAAGTATAAATTCTACTATTTCATAACTACGCTCATCTGCCTTAAAACCTAATTGATGATTTGCTTCTATGGTATTAAAACCCTTATCTTGCAAAGCATAAGCATTAATTTTATTAAAAAGTCCTATACCTCTTCCTTCTTGCCTTAGATAAATTACCATACCACCATGCTCTTGAATGTATTTTAAAGAAAAATCAAGCTGTTCTCCACAATCACACTTTAAACTTCCCAAAACATCCCCTGTTAAACATTCTGAATGGATTCTAATATTAACTTCTTTTTCCAATTTTCCTTTAAAAATACAAAGATGTTCTTTATCATTTTCTTTAAAACTTTGTATATTAAATTCCCCAAAACGAGTAGGGAGTTTTGCTATTTCAGAAATTTGAATAGTCATTATTTTACTTTACCTTTTTTATAAAAAATATGCTAGAATTTAAACAATTTTAACAAACAAAAAGGAAATTTATGTTTAAACGCTTTAGAAGATTAAGACTTAATGAGAATATTAGAAGCTTAGTAAAAGAAAATACCTTAAATTTAGATGATTTAATCTATCCACTTTTTGTTATCAATGGTGCTAATATTAAAAATGAAATCACGTCTATGCCAGGTGTGTTTCAAATGAGCTTAGATGAAATTTTAAAAGAATGTGAGGAGTTAATTAATCTTGGTATTAAAGCGATTATTTTATTTGGCGTGTTAGAAAGTTCCAAAAAAGATAGTTGTGGAAGTGATGCATTAAGCGATGATGGCTTGATTGCTACAAGTCTAAGAGCTATTAAAGCAAAATTTCCTGATTTGGTAGTAATTACCGATCTTTGTTTTTGTGAGTATACTGATCATGGGCATTGTGGTATTATTGATCCAAAAAGTAAAAGCGTAGATAATGATTTAACTTTAGAAATTTCAGCCAAACAAGCTCTAATTCATGCTAAAAACGGTGCAGATATGATAGCACCAAGCGGCATGATGGATGGTATTATTGAAACTTTAAGAAAAACTTTAGATGAAAATGGTTTTGAAAATTTACCTATTATGGCTTATTCTACTAAATTTGCTTCAGCCTATTATGGGCCTTTTAGAGATGTGGCTGATTCTGCACCAAGTTATGGAGATAGAAAAACCTATCAAATGGATTTTGCCAATGGTAAAGAAGCCTTATGTGAGAGCTTAGAAGATGAAAAACAAGGTGCTGACATCTTAATGGTAAAACCAGCACTTGCGTATTTAGATGTAGTAAAAGATATAGCAAATCATTCTAAACTTCCACTTTGTGTGTATAATGTAAGCGGGGAATATGCTTTGCTAAAAGCAGGTCAAAAAGCAGGTGTGATTGACTATGAAAAAATAGTGCTTGAAACTATGCTTGCTTTTAAAAGAGCTGGAGCTAAGCTTATCATAACTTATCATGCAAAAGAAATTGCAAAATTATTAACAAATAAGGAGTGAGATTGAATAGTCTAAGCAAAAAAAGCTCTCAAGATGTAATCAATGAATTATCTAATCATTTGGGCATAGAAAAACACAATCAAACTATATTCCATCTAACCCACATTAACGATAAAGAAAAAAAGTTAAGTCTAAAAAATGGCCATAATTTAGCACCCGAACCATGGTTTATAGTAGATGAAAATGATGAAGTTAAAACTATGTTTTCTGTAAAAACTCTGATTGAGTTTTTACAAAGTGCCAAAAAGATACAAAAGGATAATTTTGAACTTAAACTAGAAAAGGCTATCTATCAACAAATTCCTATTGACTTTAATGATGTATGGACAGTCGCAATGGATGAGATTAAACATCAAGTTTCCAAAGGTATAAAAGAAGTTAATATTGATTTAGATCAATTAATCAGCAATATTCATACAAAACATCCTAACTTATTTATAAACATGAAAGAAATGATGCAAAAAGGCAAAAAATGAGAGATTATAAAAATTTTGTTAAATACTCCAAAGCAGGACCTAGATACACTTCTTATCCTACTGCAGTAGAATTTAACACCCATTTTAAATATGAAGACTATATAAAAATTTTAAAACAACAAACAGCACAATTATCTTTATATTTTCATTTGCCTTTTTGCAGGAGTGCTTGTTATTTTTGCGGTTGTAATGTAATATATACCGCAAAAGAAGAAAATAAAGAAAGGTATTTAAATTATCTTTTTAAAGAACTTGATCTTTTAACAAATACCATTGACACACAAAGAGAAGTAGCTCAAATGCATTTTGGCGGTGGTACACCTACTTTTTTTTCTGCTAAACAATTGCAAAGTTTGATTTTTAAAATAAAAAGCATTTTTCCAAATTTTACCCAAGATAGTGAAGTAAGTTGTGAAATTGATCCTAGATTCTTAAATGAAGAACAAGCTGATGTTTTAATTCAAAATGGCTTCAACCGTATTAGTTTTGGTGTGCAAGATTTTAACGAAAAGGTTCAAAAGGAAATTCATAGAATTCAACCTTTTGAACTTACCAAAAATGCAGTAGATATGGTAAGAAAAAAAGGGATAAATTCAGTAAATATGGATTTAATTTATGGCCTTCCTTATCAAAGTCTAAAAAGTTTTAAGCAAACTTTAGAAAAAGCACTGCTGATTAATCCCGATCGCTTTGCTATTTTTAATTATGCACATGTGCCTTGGCTTAAAAAAAATATGAGAAAATTTGACGAAAACACTCTACCAAGTCCTGATGTAAAACTTCAAATTTTAGAATATTGTGAAAAATTTTTAACTCAAAATGGTTATAAAATGATAGGAATGGATCATTTTGCAAAACCACAAGATGAACTTTTTAAAGCCTTAGAAAATGGTAGTTTGCATAGAAATTTTCAAGGCTATACTACAAAAGGCGGAACCGATTTAATCGGGATTGGCCTAACAAGTATAGGCGAAGGTAAAAGACACTATATGCAAAATTTCAAAGATATGCCAAGCTACGAAAAGGCTATCGATGAAGGTCGATTGCCTTGCGAAAAAGGTATTATGCTTGATGATGATGATGAACTAAGAAAAGCTGTTATTATGGAACTTATGAGTAATTTTGCTCTTAATATAAAAAATATTGAAAGTAAATTTAAGATTGATTTTTTTGAATATTTTAAGCAAGATTTAGAAGAACTCCAAAAACTTAATGAATTTATCAACATAGATAAAACTCATATCAAAGTTAATGAAACAGGAGTACTTTTAATCCGTAATATTGCTATGTGTTTTGATAAATATTTAAAACGCATTAGCGAAGATAAAAAAGTTTTCTCTAAAACGGTTTAATATGTTAAATGTTAATGAAATTTCTAATGCTTGCGTAAAATGTGGAAAATGCATACCAGTTTGCACCATACATGAAATAAATCGTGATGAGAGTACTTCCCCTCGTGGCTTTTTAGATTTAATCAGTGCTTATGAAAACCAAGAACTAGAGCTTGATAAAAATCTTAAAAAAATATTTGAATCATGTTTTTTGTGTACAAATTGCGTTGAAGTTTGTCCAAGCCATTTAAGAGTGGATAGTGCTATTGAAAAAGTGCGTTACGATATAGCACAAAAATTTGGCATTGCTTGGTACAAAAAACTTGCTTTCTTTTTTCTAAGACGCAGAAAAATTCTAGATATTTTAGCAAGATTTGGTTATGTTTTCCAAAGCTGTGCTTTTAGTTTACAACATAAAAATTTGGGAATGAAAGCTAAATTTAACCTACCTTTAATTAAAAAAGATCGCTTGCTTCCTTCTTTAGCTAAAAAAAGCTTTCTAGCTTCTAATCCTGATTTCATAAATAATCAAGGTGAAAAAACCATAGGACTTTTTATAGGCTGCTTGTCAAATTACTCTTATACAAATACGGGCTTTGCTTTGCTTGAAATTTGTAAACATCTTAAAATCAATGTAGATTTACTAAAAGATCAATCTTGTTGCGGTGCTCCTCATTATTTTACTGGAGATTTTAAAAGTGTAGAAATTTTAGCTAAAAAAAATATCGTTTATTTTGAAGAAAAATTAAAAACTCTAGATTATATCATTATCCCCGAAGCAACCTGTTCTGCGATGATTAATATAGACTATGAACATTTTTTCCACATGCAAAAAGATGAAGAATGGGCTATAAGAGCTAAAAATATTTCTAGTAAAATACTACTTGCAACAAAATATTTTTATGAATATACTAAACTAGAAGAGCTTTTAAAAACAAAGAAAAAATTAAAGACAAAAATTGCATACCACGATCCTTGTCATGCAAGAAAAATGCAAGGTGTTTTTAAAGAACCTAGAACCTTGCTTAAACAAAACTATACTTTCAAAGAACTTATTAACTCAAATGAATGCTGTGGTTTTGGTGGTGTTAGTATGCAAACTGATCACTATGAAAAAGCTTTGCAAGTTGGTATAAAAAAAGCTCAAAATATACAAAAAAGCAATGTGGAGATTATCAGCGCAGAATGTTCAGCTTGTAGAATGCAAATTTCAAATGCATTAGAGCATGAAAAATCCTCCACGCATTTTTTACATCCATTAGAATTGATAGCAAAAATACTTCAAGATAAAAATTAATCTTGAATTTTTATATCTTCGATATTTGATCTATTTTTTTCTATTAAAATTCTATTTTTTTCTATATTTTCACTATTTTTTTTACACTCGTTTTTCAAGATTTCAATATTTTTATATAAAATTTTTATTTTTCTCTCGTAACGATTTATCAATAAAAATACTATAAATAAAAATAAAATTAAAATAGCCCAATTTAAAAATGCCATATTTGCCCTTTCTTTAGATATATTAACACTTTTTATCTTAAACTAAAATTCTTTTCAAATTTGGAGAAAGTTTGACTAAAATTTCATAGTTGATAGTATTAAAAAAACTAGCCATAATATTTGCATCATTTAAAACACAAATTTCATCTTCATCATTCTCACAAGAAAAACTATCCATAGACATTTTTCCAAGCAATTTCTTACCATTAGGAAGAAAAAAATCTTGTTTTCCATCATAACGCAAAAGCCCATCTGCATAACCTAAATCATAAGTTGCTATTTCAAGATCTTCTTTTGCATTATATACACCACCATAACCAACACTTTGACCTTTTTTTAACACTCTTTGGCTTAATTTTTCAGCCCATAAACTTAAAACTTTGCGTAAGTCTTTATTAAAATGTGCATAGCCAAATTGCACAAGCCCTACTCTACAATACTCATCGCACCCAAGCTCGCTTGCTCTAAATAATGCTTCAGAATTATGTGAATGAAATATAAGCTTTTTAGCTTCATCACAAAGCAAAGTATATATTAGCTCTTTAGCTTGTTTAAATTTTTGTTTTTGCACAAAATAACTAGCATCTATTTCATCACTTCCTGCAAAGTGCATCATCACTCCATGAAGTATTAAATTATTACTTTGTAGTTCTTGTATCACTTCTTGAATTTCTTCAGGTATAATTCCATTTCTATGCATATTTGTATCTACAACTAAATGAATTTTTATATTTTGCTTGAATTTTTTAATATCATTTTTATCATTTAAAGCATAAATAAATTTTTCACTTTCATTGCCATGTGGATGATGGGATAAAATTAAGATATTATCAAAAATATCTTCAAGCTCTTTTGCTTCAGCTTCATTTTTTACCGCTATAAAATTTATACCTTTTGCTCTAGCTATAGGAGCTAAAAGCTTAGCTCCATGTCCATAAGCATTATCTTTAAAAACACATATTACTTTTTGATAACCTCCTGCTTTAGAGGCTATCAAGTCAAGATTATACTCATAAGCCAAACGATCAATTTTTATATATGCCATTATTGTTCAGCTAAAATTTGCATTTTATCTTCAACTAGCTTAACATAAAGGACTTTTTCTCCTTTGAATTTATAGTTAGTACTACGATAGTCTTCATAAAATCCTATTCTAAAAATTTTCTCATTTTTATCATTTGGATAAGGACTTATGCTAAGATCTGAAAATTTAATGCTCTTTTTTTCTCTCTTTGCGAAAATTCTTTCTTTATTTTTTGCAAATTGCTCATAAGTAGATTTATTATTATGTTTAAAAATTTTTTTATCATAAAAAGATAAATATTTATTTATATCACTTTTTTGCCAACTATCTTTCCAGGCAAATAAATTAGCTAGTAAAATCGCTATTTCATCATGAGTTGCTCTTACTTTATTTTTCTCTTCTGTCATTGCATAAGATTTTCTATCAGCTACTAATTTATTAAAATCTTCCAATAAATCATTATGCACAGCAATACAACCTCTAGTTTTATAAGTATCCAAGCGTGTTCCATCTAAAGGATAGCCATGAATCCAAATACCACCACCTGTTTTACCCAAAGTTTTATCTAAAACATTTGGGTAAGTTGTTGCAAATGCAAATGGGCCATAATATGGATCACCAGGATAAAATTTCTTTCCAAGTTCGTAAAAACCTATTGGAGTTTTTAAATCCCCTTCTACTTCTTTATCTCCAGCTAAACCTGTTAAAACATCCCTTTGGATAAATTTCTTTTCTACTTTTCCATCATTGTAGTGATAAACTCTAATAATTTTATCACTTTTATTTGTTAAAACTATTGCAACATTTTCCTCATAATATCCTAAACTAATATTTTTGTCTTTTATCTCATCAAGCCAAAAATCTTTTTTACTTAACTCTTGCTCCAATACCCTTTCAACTGCATCAATACCTTCGTTTAGATAAATTTTTGCAAGATTATTTGCATTTGCAAACACAGCCAAACTAAACAATGCTAATATAATTTTAAACAATTTTCACCTTTCTATTAAAAATTAAAACAACAAAGAGCTAATTATAATATTTTTACAATAAATATATTTTTAATTTTTTCCGTGTATAATGTTTACAAATAACCAAAAACAAAAAAAGGAAAAATAATGAAAAAATTACTTAGTTTAGCCATATTAAGCACTTTTGCTTTTTCAAATCAAATTACTATAAATGATCCTTATGTAAGACAAACTCCACCTAATTCTAAAACAACGGCATTTTTTTTAGAACTTAAAAACAACTCCAACAAAGATATTAAACTCATAAAAGCTCAAAGTTCATTAAGCGATACAGCTGAAATTCATGATCATATTATGAAAGATGGTAAAAAAATGATGGTTCAAATTCCTCAAATCACAATAAAAGCTAATTCAAGCACTGAACTTAAACCTGGTGGGATGCACATTATGATACTAAATCTCAAAGAAAATATCACACCGCAAACAAAGGCCAATCTAACTCTTTATTTTGATGATAATAGTACAATTGAACTAAAAGATATCAAGTCAAGAAGCATTAAAAAATAATGAAAAATCTACTTGTCTTTGCCTTAGCTATAGTCTTTGCTATATGCGGGGCTTATTTTTACACCAATTCATCAAATACCGGAAAAAAGAGAGAATTAATTACCACTTTAACACCTCTAACATGTGATCTAAACATTCAAGAATGTGAATACAATTTTAAGGATAAAAAAGTCTTAGTAAATTTAAATCCAAAGCCTATTACTACATTAAATGAGCTTGATTTAAATATTACCAATTTAAGTGAGTTTAAAAAACTTAATGCTAGGGTTTATGGACTTAATATGTATATGGGAGATATTGTTCCACAATTTAAAAAAATAAACAATACTTATCATGCTAAATTAGTTTTAAGTTCTTGCACTCTAGATATAATGCGTTTTAGAATAGAGCTTTTTGATGATGAAACTCCACTAGGTTTTTATTTTGACTTTGATGTAAAGAGGTAAAATTTGAAAAAAATAAATATTTTTTTATTAATTGTGGTAATTTTTGGAGTATTTTTTATATCTGTGCAGTATTTTGAAAACAACAAATACAATTTTCACTTAAATTCTGAAAAAGGCATACTTAGTCTAAAAGATTTTATCGGTAAAAAACTAATTGTATATTTTGGCTATACATATTGTCCTGATGTCTGTCCTAGTGAGCTTGCCTTGATTGCTAATGTTTTAGAAAAAATGCCAAATAAAGAAAAAGCTCATGTGATATTTATCTCACTAGATCCAGCAAGAGATAACAATCTAACTCAAACTAGCCAATGGGTAAAGTATTTTTACCCAAATTCAACTGCATTAGTTGCTAAAGATGAAAAAGAATTAGAAAAAGTTACTAAAAATTATGGCGTAGTATATGAAAAAATCAATCTTAAAGATTCTGCTATGGGATATTCTATAGCACATAGTGGCGAATTTTATTTGATTGATGAGAATGGAAAATTTATTAAAACCATTAAAGATATCAGTTATGAAAAATTTTTCAATGAAATTCAAAAATTCTTAAACGAATAAATTTTTCAATTTATTCGTTTCTTAAAGTGTCTAAAATATCTACTTGTGTTGCTTTTTTAGCAGGATAATAAGAAGACAAGCTCACAATCATAATAGCACCAAAAATCGTAGTACAAAAATCAACAAAAGAAAGCTCCAAAGGTAGCTTACTCATGCCATAAACATCACTTGGTAAAGAAATAATGTCAAAATTTCCAAGTATCCACAAAGCAATAGCTGCAAGTATCACACCTGCTACGATACCACCTCCACCTATCAAAAATCCTAAAGAAAAAAATGTTTTTTTAATCTCTAACTTACTAGCTCCCAAAGAAAGCAGCAAAGCTATCTCACTACGACGATTCATTACTATCATTAATAAAGAACTTACTATATTTAAACTTGCAACCAAAATAATCAACATCAATACTATAAACAAAGCTCTTTTTTCTAAAGCTAATGCTGCAAAGAAATTTCCATTTTGCTCCCACCAGCCTATACTAGCATATCTTGCACCCAAAAAAGCTTCAATTTGTTTAATATCCTCAAAAGGCTTATTTGAATATACATGTACCCCATCATAACTTCCTTGGGGATATGACAAAATCTTAGCTAAAGCTTTTACATCTGTATACATATAAGCTTTATCATAAGCTAACAAACCTGAAGAAAAATCAGCCATAACATCAAATCTTTTAACTTTTGGAATAAGCGAAAATCCGCTTGCATTAAGATTGGAAAAAATTAAGGTAATTTTTTCATTATAATCAAGTCCAAATTCATCTTTTAAGCCCTTACCAATTAAAATATCAAAATTATCTATTTTTTTATCTTTTAAAGCTTGAGCTACTACCTCATTGATCTTTTTTTCATCTTCAAAATTAACCCCAAAAAGCATACCGCCTTCCAATTTTAAATCATTTCTTGCTATAACCTGAGTAGCAATATAAGGGCTAAATAATAAATTTGGAAATTTGCTTCTTAATTCTTGCAACAATTTATCATCTACATTTGCCCCAAAACGCGGTAATATAGTGATAGGATAATTCATAGTAAAAAGTTTTCTCTCAAATTCTTTATCAAAGCCATTCATAATGGCCATTGCAACTAAAAGCACACAAAGTCCTATACTTACACCTAAAAAGGCTAAAATTTTTGAAAGCATAATAAAGGGTTGATCTTTATCAAAACGCAGGTATTTAAATAATAAATAACGAGGGATACTTTTATACATCTTTTACTCTTAATATTTTTTTAAGTATTTTAACTTGATTTTTATAAAAGCAAGCTTTGTATTTATTTAAGATAATATACAAAGGCACTATTATCGTGAAATTCAACTATAAATCTTAGTGGCAAAATTCTCACATAAGTTTCACTTTGCACACTTGCTTGTTCACTTTTTACAAAGTCTTTTACATCTATTTTTGAGTTAAAAAAGCAATCAATTAAATCATTTTTGTGAGCATTTAAAAAGTTAAATTTATCCAGCTTTGTCATCTTTTCTTCAGCCACCATACCAAAATCATTGCGTATTAAAGACTTCAAATCACTTGGCGTATATGCTAACTCACAAGCATATTCTAAATTTTTATTTTTACTTTTAGTCATAGCCATAGAAATAGTTTCATTTTGATGATAAAGAATAAAATTTTTATTAGAAAGTTCTGCCCAAAATATAAATTCATCTTGGGCAGTAGCATTAAAAATTATGAGGATTAATAAGCAAACAATTCTTTCCACTTGTCAGCATCAATTTTAAGTTCTACATTTACTCTATAAAGACCATCTTTAAAGTCTTGATCTACAACACTTGCATTTTTAATCAAACCATTTACCTGTGCTGTAATAGTTGAGCTTTTAAGCATTGCATCTTTTACTGTATCTTTACCATTAACTCTGACACCATACAACTTACTTGCTAATTGTCTATAAGCATCGGTAATTGCCGCTCTTTTAGCTAAAGCCAAAGCTTGACCAACTGAAACCGTATTTAAAGGAGCAATACCCTCACCCACCGCTGTAAAAGTTAAATCATTGTCTGTACTTGTATCATTTGCAAGCATTTTTTCTTCTCTAATGATGTTACGCACATCATCTTTATCAACTTTTTGAACCACAACATCAGAATTTGCTGCTTGAGTCTGATTTGGATTCACACCTCTTTGATCTAGTGCACAAGCACTAAAACCCAAAGCTAAACAAAACATAAAAATAACTTTTTTCATTTTTTACACCTTCAATTTATTTGATTTTATTAAAACAGCAAAAAGCATTCCAATAATTTTACTATTCTAAATTTAAATCCATATTAGTTTCAGCATCTAACTCCTCATCTTCTTCTTTAGGACACTTAGCAATGCTTACAACCTCATCATTTTCAACATTAACAACAATTACACCACTTGTATTTCTACCTGCTTTTCTAATGCTTTGCATATCAACGCGTATCATCTTACCACTGCTTGTTAATGCCATTAAATCCATACTTTCATCAACTATGACTATACCGATTAAATCTTTTGTTTTGGCAGTAAGTTTCATACAAATAACACCCTTACCACCTCTACTTTGAAGTCTATATTCTCCAGCATCAGTACGCTTACCTATACCTTTTGCACTTACGCTTAAGATTTCTTGAGCGTCATTTTCTATAACAACAGCACCCACAACCTCATCATCTTTTTCTTTAAATTTAATCGCAGTTACCCCTCTACTTACACGGCCAATCTCTCTAACTTTAGCAAGTGGGAATTTAATGCACATACCTTTTTTAGTAACCGCAAAAAGCATTTTACCAACGATAGTATTATCAAGCTCTTCATTAGGTTCAAGCATTTCATTTTCTAAATTTTCTTCATAATTTTGTTCTTGAGTTTCATTTTCATCCCTTGCTACGATAATTGCAGTAACAAGTTCATCATTTTCATCTAGATTAATCGCTTTTACACCCACGCTTCTAATGTTTTGATATTCACTTAAATTTGTGCGTTTTACGATACCATTTTTAGTAAAGAAACACAATGATTTACTTTCATCAAAATCAGTGGTTGGAATAATTGCCATGATTTTTTCATCTGCTTGTAAATTAATGAGATTAACCACGGCTTTGCCTTTAGCGGTTCTACTTCCTTCAGGAATTTTATAAACCTTAAGCCAATAAAGCTGTCCGCGATCAGTAACAAACATCAAGGTATCATGTGTATTTGCCGTAAAGAAACTTTCTATAAAATCATCATCATAAGTTGTAACTGCAACCTTGCCTTTACCACCGCGTTTTTGTTTTTCATATTGCTTACTTGGAACACGCTTAATATAGCCACGATGAGTGATAGTAACTACCATATTTTCATTTGGTATTAAATCTTCTATATCAATATCATCATAGTCATCTTCAATTTGAGTGATTCTCGGTACATCAAATTTTGTTCTGATTTCTTTTAATTCATCTTTGATTAAATTTTCAAGCAAAGTTTCGCTTTTTAAAATTTGATCAAGCCTCTCTATTTCTGCTAATAATTCTCTTAATTCGTTATCAATTTTTTCTCTCTCAAGACCTGTTAAACGGCCTAATTTCATATCTAAAATAGCATTAGATTGAAGCTCGCTTAGACCAAATTTTTGCATTAATAAATTTTTAGCCGTTGGGTTGTCAGGAGAGTTTTTAATCAAAGCTATCACTTCATCAATATTATCTAGTGCAATTTTTAAACCTTCTAAAATATGTGCTCTAGCTCTAGCTTTTTGCAACTCATAAATAGTTCTTCTAATAATTACAGTTTTTCTATGATTTAAGAATAATTTTAAAAGCTCGATTAAAGAAAAAACTTTTGGCTCTTTATTATGTATAGCAAGCATAATCACACCAAAAGTGCTTTCCATAGTGGTAGATTTAAAAAGATTATTTAACACAATCTCACTCATAGCATCGCGTTTTAGCTCAATTACCACGCGAATTCCTTCTCTATCACTCTCATCTCTAACTTCAGCAATACCTTCGATTTGTTTTTCTTTGGCAAGTTCAGCGATTTGCTCTATTAATCTTGCTTTGTTAGTTTGATAAGGAAGTTCATCTATAACAATAATATCTTTATTAGCTCTTTTTTCTATATGGGTCTTTGCTCTTACTTTTACCCTACCACGACCTGTGCGGTATGCTTCTATAATACCTTTTTTACCAAAGATAATACCGCCGGTTGGAAAATCAGGTCCTTTAATAAATTGCATTATTTCTTCTAAACTTGCGTTTTTATTATCAATTAAATAAAGCAAACCATCAATAAGCTCATTTAAGCTATGCGGAGGAATATTGGTAGCCATACCCACTGCAATACCACTTGAACCATTAAGTAATAAATTTGGCACCCTAGCAGGTAAAACATCAGGCTCACTCATAGAATCATCATAATTTGGTATAAAATCAACCGTATCTTTTTCTATATCACGCAAAAGTTCTTCAGCTAAAATCGTCATCCTAGCTTCAGTATAACGCATTGCAGCAGCACCATCGCCATCAATAGAACCGAAGTTTCCTTGTCCATCTACGCTTGGATAACGCATAGAAAAATCTTGCGCCATTCTTACTAAAGCATCATATACAGCTGTATCACCATGTGGATGATATTTACCGATTACATCACCCACTATACGCGCTGATTTTTTGTATGCACTACGACTTCCAACACCTAAATCATTCATAGCATATAAAATTCTTCTATGAACAGGTTTAAGCCCATCTCTAGCATCAGGTAAGGCACGGCCTATAATAACACTCATAGAATAATCTAAATAACTACTTTTTATAGAACTTTCTATATCTATATTTTCAATATCTGAATCTTTAGTAAAAATATTTTCCATAAAAATCCTTAAAATTAATGCCTATATTGTATCAAATTTTGCATTAGCCAAAACTAAAGCAAAAAGCACTTCAATATTATTTTTTTCTAAAAGCTCTTTTGCCTCTAATAAACTTAATCCAGTAGTTATCACATCATCTACTAAAATTACAGGATATTTTGGACGCTTTAAAAGCTTATAAGATCTTTTATTATCTTTACGAAATTTCAAACTTTTACCACTATATTTAAATTCTGAACTAGCTTGCAAGGTGTGATACATAGGTTTTATAAATTTAGTATTTAAGTATTTAGTTAAAATAGCAGTATGAGAGTAATTTTTATATGTTTTATCATCTAAAGCTATAGCATTAATTTTACAAGATGGTTGAAAAAAATCCTCAAATTTAGCAAAACTCAATTTTGCTAAAGCATTTAAAACAAAATAGCCTTGAAATTTGTGTTTAAAATAAATCAAATGCTTAATTTGCTCATATTGATAAAAATAATAAACTTTAAAATTTCCCTCAAGTTCTCTTATACCTAAAGAATATTCTAAAAGCTCTTCCTTGCAAGCTGGACAAAAACTCGCAAAGGAAAATCCATGGCAATTAAAACACCTCACAAAGAGCTGATAATATCTGCAGATTTATTAGCCACTTGTTTTATAAGAAGCTGAGTGAAAAAAGGTAGATCTTTGATATTATAAAAACCTTTAACTTCTTGTTTGGTTTTAATATTAATAGTTTTATTGGTATTAATATCTTTTAGTGTCAATTGACTAGCAATAATTGAAAATAAAGAATTAGAATCAAATTTAGAATAAAAATCATTAAAACTTAAATCTACCCTTAAAACATAAGGAGAATCTTGTGTATCTTCTACTACAACTATACCTCTATTTTCTAATTCTTCTTTTAAAAACACATAAAAATAGTAGTTAAAATTCTCATTAATATAATAATTATTTCCATTAGAAGAAGAATATTTTAAATTCTCATTTAAATCATATACCCTATGAATATAAACTTTTTTTAAGGAAGCACTTTTATCAATTGTTCTTTTATTTGCGCAATACTTAAGTCCCACATCACTAATATACACAAGGCCTTTAATTTTTGCTTCATATGCTTTAGAATCAGAAGGATTATAACATTGTGCTTGAATTTTTATAAGCTCATTAACTTTTGCAACACTTTGATTTTTAGAATTTACAGCACATGCACTAAAAAATAAAGCTAAAACAAATACAAATACTTTTTTTAACATTTTTTTTCCTTAGAATCATCTTTATTATTTTATGATTTTTAATTAGCAAAAATTATACCAAAAACAAATAAATTTTACTAAAACTTACTTTTTTTCACACAAGAATAATTTTATTGAAAAAATTTTATACAAAAATTGATATTTAAAAGAAAATTCATTTAGAATATGTTACAAAACTGCAATATTTTAAAGGAGTTGTTAAATGAGTTCAAATACAAAAACACTTATAGTCGTTGCTGATTTAGTGTTATTTATCGCTTTGCTTTATTTTTCCCCTTTTGGTGAAACTAAAGTAAACCAAGGTTTATCTTTGTTAATTTTTATTGCCGTTTTATGGCTTAGTGAGGCTTTGCATGTTACTATTACAGCTATTTTAGTACCTGTTTTAGCTGCTATTTTGGGATTACTACCCACCGCTAAAGCTTTAACAGGTTTTGCTGATTCTAATATCTTTTTATTTTTTGGTGGTTTTGCTTTGGCCGCAGCTATGCATCATCAAAAATTAGACAAACTTATTGCACATAAAATTTTAACATTAGCAAAAGGGCATTTAGGCCTTTCTAGTTTGTATATTTTTATCACTACTGCATTTTTATCCATGTGGATGAGTAATACCGCAACAGCAGCTATGATGCTTCCGCTTGCTATAGGTATGTTAGCTTCACTTGATCCGCAAAAAGATAGAAATACTTATGTTTTCATCCTTTTAGGTATAGCTTTTAGTGCGAGTATAGGTGGTATAGGCACCATAGTAGGAACTCCACCAAATGCAATCGTTGCCACTCAATTACACATTACTTTTGCACAATGGTTAAAATACGGAATTCCTATTGTTTTAATTTTCCTACCTGCAATGATTTTAATTTTATACTTTATGTTTAAACCTAAATTTAATCTACAAGTTGATTTACATACTGAAAATATAGAACTTACAAGACCTAGAATCATCACTTTAATAATCTTTTTAGTCGTTGCACTATCTTGGATTTTTAGTGGTAATATCAGTCCTATCATCACAAGTATTTTTGGACACAAAATAGCAAATCTTGATGCAATTATTGCTTTATTGGCTGCTGTTTTAGTATGTGCTTTTAAAGTAATTGATTGGAAAAATATACAAAAAAATACCGATTGGGGTGTATTAATGCTCTTTGGTGGAGGTATCACTCTAAGTGTAGTATTAAGAGATTCTGGCGCTAGTAAAGTAATGGCTGATACTATCATTTCATTTATAGAAAATGGACATTTATTTATTATAGGTTTAATTGTGGCATTTTTTATAGTATTTTTAACTGAATTTACTTCAAATACTGCTTCAGCAGCCTTACTTGTGCCTTTATTTATCTCTATAGCAGATACTTTAGGTGTTCCTGCTTTAGGACTTGCTTTAATCATTGCTATTGGTGCTTCTTGTGCTTTCATGCTACCAGTTGCTACACCACCAAATGCTATAGTTTTTGGTACAGGACATATTAAACAACAAGAAATGGTAAAAGTTGGGATTATATTAAATATCTTTTGCTCAATCGCGCTTGCAGTAATTGCATACTTTTTCTGGCTATAATCTTTTAGTCCTTTTGGACTAAAAGATCTTTACACTTTAAAACATAGTTTTTTACATCTTTACTTTTATACAAAGCTTCTCTTATACATACGCCTGCTAAATTTAAATCTTTTAAGTGATTTATAGTTTGGATATTTATCCCACCTATGGCATAAATGGGTATTTTTGAAACTTCTAACAAATCTTTTAAATTTTTTATACCCTTTGGTGTTAAATCAGCCTTACACGAGCTTTCAAATACATGCCCAAAAAAAGCATGATTTACTTTAAACTTATAAGCTAAATCTAATTCTTCTTTAGAATGGATGGAAGTACCCAAAAGCTCAAATTTTTTATAACTTTGTGGGTAATTTTGTAAAATTATTAAGGGAGCATGAAAAAATTGATGATTTAATTTTAAACAAGCTTCATAATGATAATGCAAAAAGCAAATTTTTTGAGTTTTATTAAAAATTTTTAATACTTCTTTGGCTAATTTAGTATATTCTAACTCATCCAAATGTTTTTCTCTAAGCACTAAAGCATCAATACTACTTTGACTTAGTTTTTCAATAAAATTTAAAAAATCTCCTTGGGTATTTTGACTATCGCTAATAGCAATGATTTTTTTATCCCACATAAATACTATCGCTCATTATAGCTTGTAAATTTGCATTTTTTAACATAGCTAAAACCTCATCAACACTACGCATATCACTAATTTGAAACTGATCATCACCTTTTTTATCACCTTGGTGCTCACCTACCCCCACGCTTACACCTGCACTCATTTTAGTAGCTCCAAGCTTAATAACCACGTCTCTAAATCCTGCTCTTTCACGCGTAGAAATCGTAATACTCGCAAAAGGTAAAAATAATCTATAAGCACATAAAACCTGCAAAAGCCTTGTTTCACTTACATCTTTTGGATGAATTTTTTTATTATTGATAATAGGTCTTAATCTAGGGATAGATAAAGCTATTTCAGCATGAGGGTATTTTTGCTGTAAAAAATACGCGTGTAAAGCCGTAGCAAAAGCATCTTTTCTAAAATCATCCACGCCAAGTAAAGCTCCAAAAGCAACCCCTCTCATACCTGCTTTTAACGCTCGCTCTTGTGCATGAAAACGATACTCAAATACACTTTTTTCACCTTCAATATGAATTTTAGAATAAGTTTTTTGATTATAAGTTTCTTGATAAACACTTACATATTCACAACCCTTTTCATGAAGCAATGTATACTCATCTACATTCATAGGATAAACTTCAATTCCCACGACCTTAAAATACTCTTTTGCTATCTCACAAGCTTTGGCAAGATATTCTACGCTAGCATATTCCCTGCCCTCACCTGTTAAGAGTAAAATTTCTTCCAAGCCACTTTTTTTAATCTCTTGCATTTCTTTGTGAATTTCAGCCTCGTTTAGCTTAGCTCTTTTAATATTATTTCCTTTTTGAAATCCACAATAAGTACATTTGCTATTGCAAAAATTAGAAAGATATAAAGGCGTAAAAAGCAAAATGGAATTTCCAAAATATTTTTGAGTAATCTTGCTTGATTTTTGTGCTAAATCTTCTATAAAATCTTCTGCTGCGCTTGAAAGCAAAGCTTTCAAATCTTCTATGTTAAGATAATCTTTAACTAAAGCTTGTTTTACATCAAAAGCGCTAAATTTACTTTCATCAAAAATTTCAACTTCTTTTAAAACCTTAGTTAAAATCTCACTTTCAATACTTTGCATATGAGGATATTTTTGCATTTTAATCTCTTAAAAAACCACTCAAAGGCGAGCTTGCACTTGGCGTACTTTCATTTGCTATACCTGCTAAATACGCATTATATCCTGCTTCTATAGCCAAAGCAAAAGCCTTTGCCATTTTTGCTACATCTTTAGCTTGAGCTATGGCGGTATTTACCATCACTGCACTTACTCCCATTTGCATGGCTTCACAAGCTTGTGCTGGATTTCCTATACCTGCATCTACTATAATAGGTAAGCTAATTTCATTAAGTAAAATTTGTATAAATTCTTTAGTTTTTAAGCCTTTATTGCTTCCTATAGGAGCTCCAAGAGGCATTATAGCAGCAGCTCCTGCATTAGCCATAGCACGCGCTGCATATAAATCAGGATACATATAAACTAAAGGTGTAAAATCCTCATTTGCTAAAAGTTCTACTGCTTTTATACTTTCATAATTATCCGGTAATAAATATTTACTATCGCTAATTACTTCAACCTTAATCATATCTCCACAACCAAGCTCTCTTGCAAGTCTTGCTATACGCAATGCCTCATTAGCATTTCTTGCACCTGAAGTATTTGGTAAAAGCTTAATATGCTTTGGAATAAAATCAAGTATATTTTCTATACCTTTATCATTTACCCTACGCAAAGCTAAGGTGATAATCTCAACTTTTGCTTCTTCAATGGCTGATTTTATAAGCTCAAAAGAAAATTTCCCAGAACCTAGAATAAACCTGGAATTAAACTCATATTTTCCTATTTTTAATTTTTCCATTACTCGCTCGCTAAAAGTTCTAAAACTAAATTTGCTTGATGTCCTGCACAAATATTTACACGCGGTGCCATAAGTCCATTGCCCACTTTTGCCTCATTTTTTAAATCACCACAAACATAAAAGTTTTTTGCGATTTTTCTTGTTTGTATGCTGTTGCTATCGCCATATCCTGCTAAGCCAGAAGCACAAATTAATGTTTTTTGAGGATAGTATTGGTGAAAATTTTGCGCTAAAAGGGCTTTGTATTTTGCACTATCAAAGGCTTCACAAACTATATCATCATCTGTAAAAAGTTTGGCTATATTTTCTTTTTCTATTTTTAAAACTTGTGCAAATACTTCTATAAAAGGATTAATCTTACTAATTTGATCTTTTAAAGCTTTAGCCTTAAATTTACCCAAATCTTCCACCATATAAGCTTGACGGTTAAGATTACTTGGCTCAACCACATCAAAATCAATCAAATGAAGCCTACCAACCCCGCTTCTTGCTAAATTTATAGCTATATGCGAGCCAAGTCCACCAAGTCCACACACTGCCACACTTGCCTTTTTAAGCTTATCATGAAGTTTTGGAGTATGTCTTGCCCTCATCATCGCATCAAGAGCTTCATATGGTGGTAAAGTATTTTTTTCTATACAAAAAAGCTCATCATTTTCTTTTAGATCCAAACTTTCTTTTGTTGCAAAACCATTGACTATCCATACATCATTTTCATTTTTACTCACACTTTGAAAAAATTCCAAAGTGTTTTTAAAATGCGTGTTTATCATACTACCATTAAATTTAATTCTCATCAACCACCACCTACAAAAGTAACAATCTCTACTTTATCATTTTCTTTTAAAATCAAATTTTCAAATTTATCCCTTGGGATAATTTCTCCGTTTAATTCTAAGGCAATAAATTCTATTTTTAATTGCTTTTCTTTAACATAATCCATAAATCTAAGCTCTTTTAACTCAAGCTTTTGCCCATTGATAATCATTTAAAACCTTTACTTATTTTACTTAAAATACTTACTCACTTACATTATTATAATTAAATCTTAAAATAATAGCTTCTTTTATCTCTCCAATATCAATAGCATCTTCTAAATTATAACCAAGTTTCAAAAGTAAAATTTCCAAATCTTTTTTAAATTTTATTTTTGTAGGTTTATTATGATAGGTTTCATTTCTAGCTTTTCTTATTTGACTTAGTTTTGTCTTAAGATGTTCTTTGGTGCCAAAACTTGGTAAGACTTGATTTTTATATATTTTTTTATCTTTAAATATATAAGCAAATTCACTCCAATGATCTATTAATATCTCTTCTAAATCAATCAGACAAAAATCATCAAAAATTTGCCAAGTGCTATTATATTCATCTATTTTTTGACATCTCTTTTTAACTTTTTTTAAAAGATTTTTCAAAGCAAGATTAAAAACTTCTTCACTAGATTTAAACCAATCATCATCTAACTTATTATACAAATTTGCTATTTTTACTGCTAAAGTACTTCTTAGAGCATTTTCATAACATTGTAAAAGTAAAAAATTTGCTTGATGGTTTTTGCGTCTTTTGGAATAAATTTTCATAATTAGCTCAAACAAATCTTCGCATTTTTGATTTTTTCTAAAATCTTTTGTACTTCTTTGCAAGCTCCCCACAAATATCCAAAATGCAAAACATTAATCCCTTTTATCATTCTAAATTTAAAATCACATTTTAATTTAAAATTGATAAATAGCTTTTCTATTTTTTCATAGCTACTTACATCAAGCTCAAAAGACATTTTACTTCCTATTAACTCCATTTTAAAAATTAATGATATAATTTTAGAAGTTTAGAGGGCTAACTTGCCGGTAGCTGCAAGGTACTCTTAAATGAGAGGCTACTCTAAATTCCTATTGCATCCATGCTTTTCCTAGTTAAAATTCTCTAATAAATCTTTAAAAACTAAATACAATTTTTCAAGCTCTTCTATACTCACTCTTTCATCAATTGCATGAATTCTATCATTGCACACGCCAAATTCTACCACCTTCACACCAAACTCAGCAAAATATCTCGCATCACTTGTACCACCTTTGGTGTTAAGTTCTGGCACTACTTGAGTGATTTTTTGCACACTCTCATTTAGTTTTTGTACGATTTTAGAATCACTTTGTGTTAAAAAAGGATTTGAACTTTGATTTATGCTCAACTCATAATCAAGCCCTTCACAAGTCTTTTCTACATAAGCTTTTACATCTTCTAAGCTAGTTTGTGGAGAATTTCTCACATTAAACATCAATTTTAAATCATTTGGGGTTACATTGCACACTTCCATACCACCGCGTATATCAGTAATAACGATTTTAGATGGTGCAAATACCTCATCGCCTGGATCAAGATCAAAACCTGCTAAAAATTTCAAAGCAAAAGCAAAATTATGCACAGGATTAATGCATTTTTGCGGGTATGCTACATGACCTTGCTTGCCTTTGATAAGTAATTTTGCATTGATAGAACCACGACGCCCTATTTTAATACTATCTCCAAATTTTTTATCACAGGTTGGCTCAGCAACCACAGCAAAATCAGGTAGCATATCTTTTTCTTGCATAAATTTAAGCACTTCAAGCGTGCCAAATTTAGCCTCGCCTTCTTCATCACTTGTTAAAATCAGTGAAATTCTTCCTTTGAAATTTTCTACTTCCTTAACCGCACACATAAAAGCAGCCACGCCACTTTTCATATCTTGTGCGCCTCTTGCATAAATAAATCCATCTTTTTCTAAAGGCTCAAAAGGATCACTGCTCCAACCCTCTCCTGCAGGCACTACATCTACATGCCCGCCAAAAGCTAAATGCTCGCCATCATCACTAAATTTTTTAGTCAGCAAAAGATTTTTCACACCTTCTTTTTCTATAAAAAAAGCTTCAAAATCACTTAATTCCACTGCGATATAATTTAACGCTCCATCATCATCTGGGGTGATGGATTTAAATTTGCTCAATTCTTTAAAAATTTCAACTACTTGCATGTTCTATCCTATAAAAGCTTTATACAGCATAGAAAGAGCAAAATACTCTAAAATAAATGCTGAAAAAAGATTAATGTAAAATATATGTTTGTTTTTTACAAGTGCTTTGAATTTAGACACAAAAAACGATAGAGTAAAAATCCAAAACACAATAAAACCAACCAAACCAAAAAGCAAGGCAAAAGAGTTTTTACTCTGCATGCTAAGCCCTGCTACACTCACCCAAAAGCCTATAACATAAGGATTTGTAACATTTAAGAAAAATCCTTTGCTAAAACCTTTTAAAGGATGTGTTTTATTTACCTTGTTAAGATCGACTTTTCTTGTTTTTCTTAGCATTAAAAATACCATAAAACTCAAAAAGAAAAAGCCAAAAACCGCTAGTATTTTATAAAAAAATTCATTATTTGCAAAGCTTAAAAGCCCAAGATTAATCAAAATCAAAAAAAGTATATCAGCACTTAAAGCACCGAGCCCAACGCAAAAAGCATTTTTAAAAGAAGACAAAGCAGTATTTAAGATCAAAATATTTACAGGTCCAAAAGGCACAGACACACCCATACCTAAAACTATACCTTGTAAGATTACTTCTAGCATTTTGCTTCCAAGAAATTTTCTATATCGGTTTTGATTTTATCAATAGCCGTGCAAACATCTTCTATATAAACTTTAGTAAAATTACTTTCTAAATATTTATCCTCATCAAGATTGTTTAATATACTTTGCTTACATACTCTTGCATACTCTCCCACGGGTAAAACCTGCCCGCTTGTGCCTATACATACAAATAAATCACAATTTTGTAATTTTTCATATAAAATTTTATAATTTGGTGCCATTTCTTCAAACATCACGATATTGTGCCTTACACTTTTGCTTTGACATTTAGGACAAATTTTATCATCACTACTTTCATAGTCTATGTTAAAAATATTTTCACACTCTAAACACCTAAGCTCAGGTAAAAAGCCATGCAAATGCACCACTTCTTCACAACCTACTCGCTCTAATAAATCATCTACATTTTGCGTTAAAATGCTAATTTGTTTTGGAAATTTTTGTTTTAATAAAGCGATGATTTCATGTGCGTGATTTGGCTTAACACCAGCTAATTCTTTTCTTCTTTTATTATAAAATTCCAAAACTTTTTTAGGATTTTTTCTAAAGCCAGTTGCTGAGCAAACTTCCATCACATCATGCTCTTCCCAAAGCCCACCATTAGCCCTAAAAGTCTTTATACCACTTGGAGCGGATAAACCTGCTCCGCTTAAAATCATCACTTGTTTCATTCAATAAACCTCATAAAATTTATAAAGTTTAGCGAAAAATGCTTTAAGAAAATAAATATTTTTGTAAGATTTTTTCTTTTTCTTTTTCCAATCTGTCAAGTTCTATTTTATATTCATTGATTTTTTTCTCAATCTTGTCAGTTATATCTACTATTTGATCTTGAAATTCTAAAGAAGGAAGTTTAATCCTCAATGCTTTTATTCTATCTATTGAAGCTCTAAGTTTTCTTGAAAACCCTTGTTTTTTACCAGCTTCGTTTAAAACAAAACTTATGTATTTAGCATTTATTTTTGTATCATCAACCCTTAACACCCCGCAATGATCAGTTGGATAAAACTTTTTATTTTTTGGCATAAATTCCACCATCCAATCTCCATCTATACCCCATAAAACAGAATCATTATCATAATTTTGTAAAATTTCTTTATTAACAAATCCAAATACTTCTAATACATTTGCACTATAAACAGGAATTTGTCCATTTTCAAGCAGCTCATTATTTAAAACTCTTTTTCCAATACTTAGTTTAAAAATTGGATTTGATAAAGTGTATTCTTTAATTGTTTTATTAAATAATGATAAAGATTTATTATCTAAATTTATTTTACACAAATTATTAATTTTACCTAAAATAGAATTTAGCTCATCCCCCCCCCATTATCATCTATAATACCACATTTTTGAAGTATTGCTTTGATTAGGTTTTGATACTCATCTATACTCATTCTTATGGTGCTATACTGCTCTTCTACTTTTTCACACTCTGCAACGATTTGTTTTTGAACTTCAAGCGGTGGGAGAGGAATAAAAATTTCTTTTAAAATTTTACTATTTAAACTTTTACCAAAAGCATTATTTCCTCTTATAGAATTTAAATTTAGTATCTTACTTTGAAAAAAATACAACAAATATTTATCAATAATTTGCTCCCTATTCTTTGGAATAAGTCCAGCTATCGCTTCGTTAGTATATAAATCTTTACCGGCAAGTGCAGTTTTACCTATACTCAATTTAAAACTTAATAAAGTTGTTCCTTTGGGTATAAGTTTAACATTAGAATTTTTAATTGCCTCATTTGTAATTTTCTCTTTTGTATCTAAGATTACTTGTCCATTCATCTCTGCAATAGAAACCCAAAGATTATTACCTTGAAAATAACTAGTATTAGCTCTTGACGGGGTTCCGCCTATTAACACCTCACACACCTCCCCCAATTTCACCAACTCATATTTAGAATTTGCAAAAGGATTAGAGCTTTCATTTTGTGTTGAATTACTAGGATTTAAACTTATAGCTTTATTAAATTCCACTTTTTCAAAGTCCATCATATCAACAAGCCTTGCTTTACTAGCATAGCCTTGCAAATCTTTTGGTATATCGCCAAGAGTTTTTAAAAATGCTTTACAAATTAAAGAATTAAGCTTAGTCTCATTTTGCGGATTACCTCTTTCAAAAAGTGGGCTAAAATAAGGCTCGTGCAATTCTTTTAAACCTTCATCGCCTTTTCTATTGCTCCACTCATAGCCTAAAAATTTCTTTTGTTCTTTTATATCACCTGGGGATTTTATGATTAAAACTTCTTGATTAAGACTTAAACAAAAATAAAGCAATTTATCCTTTTCTATTGCTTGAGTATAAGCTAAAAATGTTTTATCTTCTAAATCTTGCTTATTTTTACTCTCTTTATAAATTTTAGATTCTTTAAGTTTTTTATAATCGCTTGTTTGCTCAAATGCATTGCGATAATCTTTAAAGGCTTCTAGCTCTGCAAGTTTAGAATCTAAGCTGCCATTTAAAAAATTTTCATAAAGCTCTTTATCAAATTTTCTAAAGTCACAATACACATTTAGATAATTTTGATAAAAATTTTCATTGTCTTTTAAATTTTCAGCTTCTATGCGTTCTTTAATCAAACTATAATCTTGAGAAATAAGATGATTTTCTTGTTTAAAAGTTTCTTTTTTGCGTAAAAATAAAATAATCGTATTTGTCCCTGTTGCACCAAATGTTTGATTACCAAGCTCCACAATGGCAATAAAATCAAAATTTTGAAATAATATTTCTCTTGTGTTTTTATAAATAGAACCCTTATTTAAAATAGGACTTGGCAAGATAATAGCAGCTTTTGCATTATCTTTTAAAATTTGATTTGCTCGCTCTATAAAAAAGCATTCGATAGCATTATTTGTTTCTATATTTATATCACCATTAAAAAGTTTATAGGTATTTTTAGATTTATTACTTAAAGTTTCTAAAAATCCTTTTACAGCATAAGGCGGATTTGCTATGAGCAAATCAAAACTATTTGATTCTATTTGTGGTTTTGCCTTTTCACCTTCTAGATTGCTTATATTTGCTAGCTCAAAAGAAGCAAGTGCATCTGCATATAAAATATTAATTTCATTTTGCCCATACATTGCACTTGATACCTTAGAAACCTTACTTAAGCGATACTCTTTTTCAATACCATAAATATTTTTATAATGTTCTTTAAGCTCATCTTCTGTTAGATAACGCTTAAGCTCGTTAGCATAGGTGTTTAAAAAATGTCCAGCACCACAAGCATAATCAATCACCCTTAAAGCTTTAGAGTTTTTGCTTAACATTTCTTGAAGAGGTAAAGAATACATAATAAATTCACAAATTTGAATAGGGGTAAAAAACTGCCCTTCATCTTGCTTCATACCTTTTTGCAAAAAAAGTTCAAAAAGATTGCCTAAAAATTGATTTGTAGAATTTTGAGTAAGCTTGTAATTTGCAAAAAGCTCTACTATTTCTTTTAATACAAGTGCATTTTTTAAGAATAATTCTTTATTATGCACTTCTAAAAATGCAAAATCATTATTTGAATAAAATTTTAATTCTTTAATGTAATTTTGCATTACCTCTTTTAATGTTTTTATTTTCAATTGCTTAAAGTCTTTTTCTATATCTTCATTAGATACAAAGGTAATTTTCTCTCCCAAGAATTCCCTCATAGCTTCTTTATAAAGCCACATTAATCTATCTTGCATATTTGCATAAGTATCCGCCATTACACCAAAATATCCAAATTTAAGATTGTTTTTATTAAAAGTTTCATCATAAATTTTACAAAGGAAAATGTTTACAAGTTTATCAAAGGCGTTTTCCTTACCTGATATATTATGCTTACGTAAAATTTTTGCAAATTCGTGATATTTGCCTTCTTCTTTAAGTTCTTTAAGATTATCAAAAGTTGGAGTTATTTCTAAGATTTTATAAGCATTAACATTTACTTCAAAAATGCCTTGCTCAAAATATTGCAATTCATAACTTTCTTTCCAAGTTTTAAAAAGTTCTATATTGTTATTAGCTTTTTTATAAGAATTTTGCAATTCTTTTTCTTTTAGATATTCTTCATTGTCAAAAGCTTGTATGATGTAATTTTTGTATTCTAGTTTATCAATAAAATCACTTGTATAAAGACAAAGATATTTTACGCCTTTTTCTTGCTGAAGATAAGAAAAAAGTTGCCCTCCATCTTCTTGCATTTTATTCCATTCTTTTGCAAACTCACCATTTTTAAAATCCGTCGTTTTACATTCAATCATCAAATAAGGATTGTCTTCATTATCCTTTACTAAAATATCAGCTTTGCCGCCTTTTGCTTCTCTGCCTAATTTCCATTTTGGTTCTAATTCTAAATGTTCAGCCTTATAACCTTTTTCCAAAAGTCTATGTACGCATTCAAAAACTACAAAATTTTCAGGGCGTAAAAAATTAGAAGTAGTTTTATCATGAGTTTTGATTTCTTTTGGATAATTAATACTTTGATTTTTATAGTCTACTATAAGTGTATAATTATTGATTGTTTTTATATAATTTTCATTTTCATTTTTAAAACCTAAACTTTCTAAAACTTTTTTTAAATTATCTTTTGTAATCATTTACTTCCTTATAATTTAACCACCTTAGCACCAAAACCACCTTGATTAATCGGAGCATCATTAAAGCTTTTTACACTTTTGTGGGCTTTTAAAAACTCTTTTACTGCAAAAGCTAGTTTTCCTGTGCCTATACCATGATAAACTATCACCTCATCAAAACCCACTATCAAAGCATCAGAGATAAATTTATCTAATCTTTCAAGCGCCTCATCACTTCTTAAGCCGTGTAAATCTAAAGTCATATTTAAAGCACTTGGACGGGTTATATTGACACTTGATTTTACCTTTTGTGTAGGGTTTTGATTGCTTTTTTTAAGAAGCTTTAATGGCACACGCAAACTCAAACCATCGCTTTGAATCATCGCATCGTTTTTTGAAATTGCAGTGATTTTACCTTTGATTTTTTCATATTTTACAAAATCCCCAACTCTAAGTTCTTCATTTTGCTCCATACTTGGTAAAACAATGCTTTTTTTAAGTTCATTGGCTTTGTTTAAACTTCTTTGTTTTTCTTTAATATCTTTTAGATTTATCGTTTTTTTAGCTTCTTCTATGGCTTTGTGGTATTTAAATTCTAAATTAGAAATAAGCTTTTTAAATTCTTGCTCATTTTTTTCTTTTTGATCTTTAAGTGAAAGTAAAATTTCATCTACCTTAGCTTCTTTTTTCTCAAGCTCTTCATTTTTCTTGCGTAAAGAAAGTTCAAGATTGATATTTTTACTTACCATTTCTTCTAAATTTTCTTTATCTTCTCCATAAAGCTTTTTAGCATTTTGCACTAAATTTGCACTTATGCCATATCTTAAAGCCGTTTCAAATGCATAAGATTTGCCTATAGTGCCTTTTAAAAACTCATATTTTGGGCGTGATAATTCCTCATCATACAAAGCAGCGATGAGTTCAACTTGTGAATTTTTAGCTAAAAGCATAGCAAGGCGTTTGTGGTGGGTTGTAATGATGATTTTATTATCTTGTTCTAAAAGCTTAGAAATAAGCTCAGTATATAAACACGCAGCTTCTTCAAAATCTGTTCCAAGCTCTATCTCATCAACCCCTAATAAAACATTTTTCTTACCTAAAAGCTTAGAAAAATGCAACATTCTTCCTGCAAAAGTAGAAATATCATTTTTTACATTTTGTGGATCTTCTAAAATCGCATCAAATTCTTTGAAATTGCCTATTTGGCTTTTTTGTGCATTAATTCTCATAGGAAGTAAATGCTTTGCAAGTAAAGCTGCACTTAAAATTCCTTTTAAAAGCATAGACTTACCACCTGCATTTACACCCGTGATGATTAAAACTTTTTTATTAAACTCTATATTAACACTTTTTGCATTTTTTAAAGCCGGATGTGCGAAGTTATATAAGCTTAAATTATTAGAGCTATCAGCTAAAACAAACTCATAATCATGTTTTTTAGCCATCAAAACTCTAGCGCTATAATGATCAAATAAATCAAAAGCATTATTGATAAATTTCAAAAACATCAAATTTTTATAAAAAATCAAGCTGATTTTTTTAGCATACTCATAAAAAATTTCTTCTTTAGCATCTTTGATTTCATCTATTTGACTTTGGATTTTTTCTACGCTTAAAGGCACCACATAAAACCCACCGCCACTACTTCTACCTATGATTTTTGCTTTTAAGACATGATTAAACCCACCGCGTAAAAGCAAGGCCTCCATACCATTGATAAGATGGATTTGCGTATCAATCAAATATACACTAAGATTTTTAGTATATGTGAGTTTTTTAAACTCAGCTACCAAGCTTTCTTTTTTTATCTTTAGAGCTAAATTTAGATTAACAAGTCTTTCATCAACACTTTCTTTAATCTCACCCTTTTCATCAAAATACTCAAAAAGCTCTAAAATAGCCTGTGGAATTTCTATTTTTAAAAGCCATTCTTTTAAACTTTCTTCAAATTTTAAGCCCTTTAAGTATCTAAAATACATACAGATTTTAATAAATTCAAAGCTTTGGCTTAAATGTAAAATTCCTTGCTTACTAAGATGAGTTAAAGCACTATTTAGCTCTTCTATCATAGGTGGAGGATTAAAATCAATCAGCGAAAGCTCATTGATTCTTTTATAATGAAGCTTGCTATCACCTTGTAAAAAAATTTCTTTATCTCTTGCAAAAAGTCCCCTAAAGTCTTCTATATAACCATCTAAATCTAGCTTTTTAAAAAATTGCTCTTGCATTATTTATCTACCTTGCAATCTTTTATATCAAAAACATAGGCTTTAAATTGTTTATTTTTACCATTTGAAATAAAACTTTGCGTTCCATGCTCAAAGTTAAAATACTCTTTAGTGATATTAACATCTTTGCAAATTAGACTTTGTCCTTGTAAAAATGCATTGAGTGTTTCTTTTTTCAAAACCCCACTTCTTGTGGCACTTAACTCAAATTTAATCGCAAAGGCAATCATCAAAATCAACACTAAAATCAAAAGATAATTACTAATCTTGCCTATTTTTTTACGCAAAAAAATGAAAAAAAGTAAAATCGCAAAAAAAGCTAAGACATATAAAAAAATCTTAAACATACTTGCCCCTAAGCTTTGTGCTTATATCTCCTGCACCAAAACCAATTACCAAGCCATTTTCAATCAACTCATCATCAAGATAAATAGCACTTTCTTCTCTTTTGATTTCTTTTATAAATTTAGCTTTTGGAAAGTATTTTTGCATATTAATCTCTATTTTAGCTTCCCCTGCTGCATACACAGGTAAAATATAAAGCTCATCAACATTTGCTAAAACCTCGCTAAAATACTCTATATTTGCACTTAAACGCGTATAACGATGAGGCTCAAAAATAGCTATGATTTTTTTATATCCAGCTAGCCTTGCATACTCACTTGCTGCTTTAAGTGTTGTTTTGATTTCTGTTGGATGGTGTCCATAATCATCAATCAAAGCCATATTTTCATTTGCAAACAAAATATCAAATCTTTTTTTAATCCCTTGATATTTTAAAAGCTTAGTTCTTAGCTCTTCTGTGCTTATAAATTCACTCGCAGCCAAAATAGCCAAAGCAGCGTCCATCGCCACATGCTCACCCATACCAAAAACGCTAAATTCGCCTAAATCTTTAAGTGTAAAATAGGTTTTTGGCTTAAAATTTTCTACTTTCATATAAATATTTGTGATATCTTTGCTTGGGTAAAGCTTTTTTGCATTATTTAAATTTAAACTTGACAAAAACTCATCTTCAGCATTAATCACTTGAATTTTAGACAAACGCAAAAAGTCTTCATAAGCTTTGTATAATTTTGAAAGATCATTTCCATAATGATCTAAATGTTCTGCTTCAACATTAGTCACTATAGCTAAATAAGGATTTGAGTTCAAAAAAGAACTGTCACTCTCATCAGCTTCAAAAATGAGATTTTCGCTTTCTTTATAAAGCATATTGGTGCCACTTTCTTTCAACACTGCACCAATAATAACAGAAGCTTCTATCAAGCTTGCTAAAATGCTTGAAGTCGTGCTTTTACCATGAGCTCCTGCAACTGCAAAAACTCTTTTGTCTTTTAAAATCATAGGCAGGGCTTCTTTTCTTGAAAGCGTTGTGATGTTTTGTTTTTTTGCGCTGATTAATTCCTCATTATCTTCTTTGATAGCAGCTGAATACACCACTAAATCCACATCTTTGACATTGTCTTTATGATGAGGAATTTTTATATTTATACCTTCTTTTTCTAATTCTTTTGTGATTTTACTTTCTTTGATATCAGAACCACTAATCTTAAAGTCTTGTTCTTTTAAAAATCTCGCCAAAGCTGAAATTCCAATACCGCCTATACCTATAAAATGAATTTTTTGCATTCTTGCCTCAAATTTTTTGAAAATTTAAGGCAAAATTCTATCATTTGTTTACTAAAAATAAAATATAAACTTTTTAATGAGTATTTATTTTATCCTGATATAAATCACATAGCCACATCAAAATATTTACACAATCTTATATAAATTATTAATACTAAAACTACTTTATATTTAATTTAGTATTAATATAACAATATTAAAATAAAAATATTAAGTTTAAATTAATTTAAAAAAATAAAATTGCAAAATATTTTATAAATAAATAAGGAGTAAAATTTGATCAATCCACTAAAAGTTTTTAGCACTATAAATCTAGTGTGGCTTATAAGACATTATGCGTTTGCAGCATGTATTTTTTTATTTTACCACTCCACTATCTAGCAGCATTTCATTTTTTATTATATTAGGAATTAATTTTTATTATTTCCTTTTGCATGTTTTGTATGGGAAGAACTAAAAAATATACTGCTTGGAGATAATGTATTTTTTATCAATACTCTTTTTTTAATCATTGCAAAAATAGTTATAAAATTTTTATTATTTATGCTTGCCTTACCAATTGGAATAATAGGATTTTTAATTCTTTGGTTTATAGTTAATAAACAAAATAGTTAAATCCAAATTTACTATATTAAATTGTTAATTCTAACAAATTATACTTTATATTAAAAGTATAATTTGTGTTTTAAAATATAAACTATTCTTCATAATTTTTCACAAGCTTATCAAAGCTCCATAAATTTCTAGCTTCATTTGCCTTACTAACTTCCACTACAAGCATTTCTTCTTGATCGCCAAGTTGCTCTTGCACTTCGCCAAAAGCATTAATAAAAAAGCTATCTCCATAAAATTTCCACTCATTTTCTTGCTTTAAATTACCTATACGATTAACCCTTAAAATGCTTGTTGAGTTTAAAAAGGCTCTTGTTTTTAAAAGTTCTAGCCATCTTTGATTACTTTCAAAGGTGCTAGCTGTGGGAATAATGACTAAGTCTATCTTTTTTTTCATGATCATTTGCCAAAAGATATCAAAATGTGCCTCAAAGCCAAAAAGCAAAGCACATTTTAAGCCCTCATGTGTGAAAGTAAAAAGTTTAAGCTTATCAGCTTTTTTATTGTTAAAAAATTTTTCTTCATTCCAGTGTGCATAAGGCATTAAAATTTGTTGCTCATACACTTTTACATTTTGTGGACCTACTTTTAAGCATAGTTTTTTTAAACCATCATTTTCAACACTTATGAAAGGTGCAATAATATTTAAATCATATTTTTTAGCAAATTTTATCAAGCTTGCTTTTTTGCTTTGACTTTGTTCTTTGATCATGCTTTTTGGCATAGTTTTTAGCTCACTAAAAAAGCTATTTAAAACATACTCGCCCAAAACCACCAAATTCGCACCACTTTCCTTAGCAGCTTTTAGATAATAATCAAGCCTTGATTCACTCAAAGCCAAAGTGGGAAATTGTAAAGCTACAACACTACTCATCTACTTGCTCGATTTCTAATTTAGCATTTTCAAGCATAGTTCTTGCTTGCTTGATACTTTTTAAACCTTCTTTATAAATTTCTACGCAAGTTTTAAGGTCCAAATCTTTATCATTAAGTTTTTCCAAAGAAAGCTCGGCTTGTTTGATATGATCTTCAAATTCCATTAATTACTCACCTTATAATTTGGTGCTTCAGCAGTGATAGTTACATCATGCACATGGCTTTCTTTTAATCCTGCTGCTGTGATTTCTACAAATTCAGCTCTTTCTTGGAAAGCTTTGATATCTACTGCACCTACATAACCCATAGAAGATCTAAGCCCACCTAAAAGTTGATGTACTACACTTTTTATACTTCCTACATAAGGCACCCTACCTTCAATACCTTCAGGTACAAGTTTATCTTGAGCTGTACCTTCTTGGAAATATCTATCTGAACTACCTTTTTGCATAGCACCTAAGCTTCCCATGCCACGATAACTCTTATATTGTCTTCCTTGATAAGTAAATAACTCACCTGGACTCTCATCAGTTCCTGCTAAAAGTGAACCTATCATCACACTACTTGCTCCTGCTGCGATAGCTTTTGCAATATCGCCTGAGTATTTTATACCCCCATCAGCGATTACTGGCACGCTGTATTTACTCGCTTCTATTGCGCATTCATCTATAGCTGAAATTTGAGGTACACCCACACCCGAAACAATACGAGTGGTACAAATACTACCAGGTCCTATACCTATCTTAACAGCGTCTGCGCCTGCTTCACATAGATCTTTAACTGCTTTAGCACTTGCAACATTTCCTACTATCACATCTACATTAAATTCAGCCTTAATTGCTTTTAATGTATCAATAATCCCTTTAGAATGTCCATGCGCACTATCCATTACTATAACATCAACTTCAGCTTCTACTAAAGCCTTTACGCGATCAAGCTGACCCACACCCACGGCTGCAGCCACTCTTAATCTTCCATAGGCGTCTTTATTTGAATTTGGATATTCTTTGCGTTTTTTCAAATCTTTTATAGTGATTAAACCTTCTAAGCGATTATTTTCATCTACGATTGGAAGTTTTTCTACTTTATTAGTAGAGAAAATCCTTTCTGCATCATCTAAAGTAGAGCCTTTTTTAGCAGTGATTAAAGGCATTTTTGTCATTACATTTTCTACTAAATTATCAAAGTTAGTTTCAAATCTTAAATCGCGATTAGTTAAAATTCCTATTAAAATTTTATTCTCATCTACCACAGGAACGCCTGAAATTCTATATTCAGCCATGAGTTCTAGCGCTTCTTTAACACTTGCTTTAGGCCCTATATAAATAGGATCCATAATCACGCCACTTTCACTTTTTTTAACTCTTTTTATCTCTCTAACTTGTGAAGCTATGTCCATATTTTTATGGATTACCCCTATGCCACCAAGCCTTGCCATCATAATAGCTGCTCTATGTTCAGTAACTGTATCCATAGCAGCCGAAATCAAAGGCATATTTAAGGTGATATTTTTTGTAAGTCTTGTTTTAATATCTACTTCTTTAGGTAAAACCTCAGAATATTGAGGGACTAGTAAAACATCTTCAAAAGTCAAAGCGCGTTTTATGATTTTCATAATTTTTCCTTTATTTGTTTTTGATAATTTCTTCCAAGCTCAAAGCACCATCTAATAAAGTTTGCTCATCATAAGCTTTACATATAAGTTGAGCAGAAATATTAAGTCCATTTTCATTTTTTCCTACTGGCACACTAATGCCACCAAGTCCTGCTAAATTCACTGAAATAGTAAATACATCTTCTAAATACATTTGCACTGGAGTTTTTATATCGTTAAAACCAAAAGCAACGCTTGGAGCAACTGGCATAAAAATCAAATCACAATCGTTTAAAATTTCTTCATATTTTTGCTTGATAAATCTTCTAGCCTTTTGTGCTTTGATGTAGTATGCATCATAATAGCCACTACTTAAAACAAAGGTTCCTAGTAAAATTCTTCTTTTTACTTCCTCACCAAAACCTTCACTTCTGCTATTTACATACATTTGGCTAAGATTGTCACATTTTTCACTTCTTCTACCATATCTTACGCCATCATAACGGCTTAAATTTGCACTTGCTTCAGCTGCTGCTATGATATAATAAGCCGCAACATCAAATGTAGAATCCATTAAGTCTTTATAAACAATCTCATGGCCATTTGCTTTTAACATATCTATAGTTTTTAATAAGGCTTGTTTTACATCATCATTAGTTTGCTCTATATAGTTTTTAATCACAGCTATTTTTAGCTTTTTATTTGCATTTAGCTTTGGCGTAGTTGGTTCAAAAGCTATGTTTGCACTTGTGCTATCTTTTTCATCATAGCCTGCAATAGCATCATATAAAATTGCAGCATCTTCAACATTTTGCGTTAAAACTCCTATTTGATCAAGGCTTGAAGAATACGCTGCTAAACCATACCTGCTAACTCTTCCATAACTTGGCTTAAACCCAACACAACCACAAAAAGCAGCAGGTTGCCTTACTGAACCACCTGTATCTGAACCCAAACTTGCTAAAGCTATCCCTGCAGCAACCGCAGCAGCACTCCCCCCACTACTTCCACCTGGAACTTTAGTATTATCAAGCGGATTTAAAGTCTTACCATAAAAAGAAGTTGCACTTGTACTTCCCATAGCAAACTCATCCATATTACATCTTCCAAATGGAGTAAAATTATTTTTGCGTAAATTTACAATAGCGCTTGCATCATAAGGAGCCACATAGCCTTGTAAAATTTTAGAACCACAAGTTAATTCCCAATCTTTTACACTAATATTATCTTTTATAGCTACTGGTACGCCAGTACCTGAAGTGCTTAAGTCTTTATTTAAAAACTGCTCTACATAAGCACCTAAATGCTTTTGCTGATGTGCTTTTTCATTTAATTCTTTTTTTAGATTTTCTAATTCTTCATTTGAAAATTTCAAAGCTTCTTTTAAAGTTACCATTATTTATCCTTAAATTTTTTAACCAAATAAAACAAAAAAAGCGTGATAAATAAAAAGCTCAATAAAGTAATCACTACCACGCTAAAAGGTAAAGCTTGCTCAAACATTTTTTGCTTTTTCCACACTATTACATCTTGGACATAAACATTCTTCTTCTTTTGCTAAAAATTTCCAACATCTTGGACACTTGTGCAATAAAGAACGCACTATTTTAAAACTATGATCATCTATTTTAAACTCACTCAAAGTTTCTTTATCATCTAAGCTTTCTACTGAGCTTACCATAAACCAATCAGCTACTTCTTCAATATCTTCACTCAAAAGCTCATTTGCACTTGTTTGCAAGCTTAACTCTAAGGTTGATTTGATGATTTTGTCTTTTTTTAATACATCAACAAGTTCAAAGAATTTTTCTCTTGATTTTATAAATAAATCATCTTCGATTTTATACTCATAATCAAAGCCATTTTTTAATACCAAATCAAAAACATCTTTAGCATTTTCTTTAATGGCCACATTTGCATGTTCTAAAGCTTCATCTATAGTGTAAGTTAAACTTGGAGCTAAAAGCGCAAAAAGTTTTCTAGCTATTAGCACCATAGCACTTTGCGCGCTTACTCTCTTTGTGTCATCTTTTGCATTACAATATAATCTATCTTTGCACACATCTAAATAAATTCCACTTAAATCCGCACTTAAGAAATTTAAAAGCACACTAAAGCCTTTTGCAAATTCATATTTTTCAAAAGCAACTTCACATGCTTCAAAAGCAACTTTTGCACGCATTAAAATCCACTTATCTAAAAGTGTGAAATTTTTTGTTTCTAAAAATTCCATATCATTAGTATTTGCAAGTAAAAATCTTATAGTATTTCTTATCTTTCTATACTGCTCGCTTACTTGTTTTAAGATATTATCTGAAATTTTTAAGTCTGTTGAATAATCACTAAGCATTATCCAAAGTCTTAAAATTTCTACCCCATAATTTTTAGCTACATTTTGAGGTAAAATCACATTACCCTTAGATTTACTCATTTTTTGACCCTTTTCATCTACGGTAAAGCCATGAGTAAGTATGTTTTTATATGGGGTTTTGTGATTGATAGCAGTAGAAATTAAAAGTGAGCTTTGAAACCATCCACGGTGCTGGTCACTTCCTTCAAGATACATTGAAGCTTGATATTCTCCTGCATCATATCTTGCTGAGTTTAATACTGCTTCCCAAGTACTACCACTATCAAACCAAACATCTAAAATATCATAAACTTTTTCTAAATTATTTGGATCATATTTGCTATTTGGCGGTAATAAATCTTTTATTTCTAAATCCCACCACGCATCAGCTCCATTTACTTCAAAAATTCCCACCAAATGATCTAAAACATCATCATCGAAAATCACTTCTTTGGTGTTTTTATCTCTAAAAAATGCGATAGGCACACCCCAATCTCTTTGTCTTGATATACACCAATCAGGGCGATTTTCTATCATAGAACTAAGTCTTTTTACCCCACTTTCTGGGTAAAATTTCACATTATTTAATTGCTCTAGTGCTAGCTCTCTTAAAGATTTTCCATCTAATTTTTTCTCATCCATTAAGATAAACCATTGTTTTGTAGCTCTATAAATAACCGGTTTATGTGTTCTCCAACAAAATGGATAAGAATGTATAAATTTAGAACTCTCAAGTAAAGCTTCGCCAAGCAATTCTAAAATACGCTCATTTGCTTTAAAAATATGAAGTCCTATAAACTCATTTAATAAATGCTCTGGCAAAAGCCCTTTAGCTCTTAGTGTTTCATCATAACACCCACCATCATCTACTGGCATAATCACTTCAATGCCATATTTTAAGCACGCATAATAATCATCCTCACCATGACCCGGTGCAGTATGTACAAGCCCTGTTCCACCTTCCATTAAAACATGATCGCCTAAAATAAGAGTGGATTTTCTTTGATTGAGTGGATTAATAGCACTTAAATTTTCAAATTCAACACCTAAAAGTTCTTTTTGAATTTTTCCTTGAGTGAAGTTTTTATTAATCATATTTTCAAGCAAGGCTTTAGCAAAAATATAACCTTCTTCAGTGATAACATATTTTTCATTTGGATTTAAAGATATAGCTTGATTTGCCGGTAAAGTCCAAGGCGTGGTAGTCCAAATGACTGCTTTAGCTTTTTTTACACCTAGCTTTTCAAGGGAAGTTTTATCAAGCTCAAAAGCTACAAAAATAGAATAATCTTCTTTATCTTCATACTCTACTTCAGCTTCTGCTAATGCACTCTTAGCAGCCCAACTCCAAAAAACAGGCTTACTTCTTTCTAGCAAAAGTCCTTTTTTAGTGATTTTACATAAAGCTTTGTAAATATCTGCCTCAAAAGCATTTTTCATAGTCAAGTATGGCTCATCCCAATCAGCAATCACACCCAAAGACTTAAATTCATCTCTTTGGATATTTACAAATTCTCTCGCATGCTCTCTGCAAAACTCACGAATTTCTTTTTTGCTTAAACTTTGCTTTTTATCTTTAAGTTTAACTTCAACTTGCTGTTCTATCGGTAAACCATGACAATCCCAACCAGGAGTAAAACGCACTTTTTTACCTTGAAAATAATGCATTTTGATGATGATATCTTTTAAAATTTTATTTAAAGCATGGCCAATATGCAAATGTCCATTAGCATAAGGAGGGCCATCATGTAAAGTAAAACTCTCGCTTATTCCTTGTCTTTTTTGTTTCATTTTTTCATAAGCATAGTTGTTTTCAAACCACTTGCTAAAACGCTTAGGCTCAAGCTCTGCTAAATTTGCACGCATTGCAAAAGTCGTATTTGGAAGCAATAGCGTATCTTTATAATCCATATAATCCACCTTGAAAAATTTAAAAATAGCAAATTCTACTTAAAATACTTTTAATTTGCACTTATTTTTTTGTTATAATCGCAATAAAAAAAGGAAAATCATGAAACATCTCATCATCATTATAGGCAATGAAATTATTATTAATGAAAATTATATGCGTTATATACAAGAAGAATACAAAAAGCAGTTTTTAGAGCTTCATGAGTTAAAATTTATAAACAAACCTGATAAAGAACTTCCTTTTTTACTTGAAAAACTTTCTAAAGAATATAGCTATATAACCATTTTTAGCATTAGCGAATACTATGCAACCATAGCTAAGATCATAGCAACCTTAAATGATGATGTTTTAATCTTAGAAAATGATACCCTAGTGCCTTCAAAAGCTTTGCGTGAAAAAAATTCCTTTTTAAGTTCTTTTGAGCAATGCCATATTAATTTATTAAATATAAATATAGAGCAAAAATTACCTTTGATTTTGCAAAATCCTGAACTTGACTATGCGTATTTTTGTCTTTTAGATATAGATGAAATGAGTGCAAATATCTTACTTAGCACACTTACTACTTCTTTTGAAATTCAAACTTGCTCAAGTGCATTATTAGATAATCTCATTTGTATTAGAGCAAGTGCTAGTCAATATGGAAAACTAGAAGGCTTTTTAAAAGGGGTTTTCAAACTTTTTGCAGGAAAAGTATTTTTAGGAAATGATCCTATTAAATTTATAGCCAAAAAACTTTTAGAAAAAAACTTAAAAATTTCCTTTGCAGAAAGTTGTACCGCAGGACTTTGTGCTTCAAAATTTGCTGAAAATTCAGGAATTTCTAATGTGTTTGAGGGTTCTTTGATCACTTATTCTAATCGTTTAAAAAATTCTTGGCTTGGGGTGAGCAATGATACTTTAGAAAGTGTTGGGGAATACTCTGATCGTTGTATTTATTTTATGTTAAAAGGGGTTTTTAAAACCACAAATTGTGATTTTGCTTTAGCGCTTAGTGGTGTAGCTGGAGAAGAAAATGATAAAAACACCAAAGCAGGTACCATCTACATAGGAGCTATGTATAAAGATGGAACCTTTTTGCAAGAATGCATTCACATACAAGGCAATAGAAACTATACAAGAGAGCAAGCTAGTTTGGCTGCATATTGTTTAATGCTTAGATTAAAACCTGAAATTTTCTTTGGTGTTTAATTATAAAAGCGGT
>NZ_JAKMQP010000011.1:0-44682 GCF_025771615.1 Campylobacter sp. IFREMER_LSEM_CL292 | reverse complement strand
TGAGCTAACGAGACAATCAAAAAATGAAATTATGCCAAAAGAATATTTTTTTGTCAAGATCTAAAATAAAAATTTAAGCATATTCTTAAATATGCTTAAATTTAAACAATTAAGCTAAGTCCAACGACACTTTTCCATTTTTAATTTCTGCCACCTTAACCTTAACCTCGTTACCAATTTCTAACTTTTCCTTGAATTTAGAATTATGTAATAAACCATCTACGCCATCTCTAAGTTCTACAAAAACTCCAAATTCTACAACTTTTTGAACTTTTCCTATAAATTCTTCTCCGATATCAAATTTAGGCACTTCTTTTCTATCGCGCTTTTTATTAGAACCTTTAGAATGAACTAAATTTAATATATATTCTTTGCTTTGAGAAATAAAATCATGATTAATTCCTGCTATTTTAACCTCACCTTTATCTCTATCTAAGTCAATATTAACTTCAAATTTTTCTATAATCTCTTTTATAGTTTTACCACCTTGGCCAATAATATCAGGGATTTTATTTGGATCTACATTAAAAATTTCAATCTTTGGTAAAATTGCTTCATTAACAACTATGTTTTGATTGGCCTCTTCCATTAATTGTAAAATGTGCTCCCTGGCTTCTTTTGCTTGATATAAAGCCTCTTTTAAAACTTGTTGCTCTATACCGCCAAGTTTTATATCCATCTGCAAAGCAGTGATTCCCTCGTAACTTCCTGCTACTTTAAAATCCATATCTCCATCATGATCCTCAAGACCCATAATATCTGTTAAAATAGCATATTTTTCATCTTCAAAAACAAGTCCCATTGCCACACCTGCCACTAGTTTTTCACTTTTTACCCCTGCGGCTCTTAAAGCCAAAGCACCACCACAAACAGTAGCCATAGAACTAGAACCATTGCTTTCTAAAATTTCAGACACTAAACGAATAGTATGAATATAATCCGTATCAATACTAGGATGTAAAGCTCTTTTTGCTAAATTTCCATGCCCTAACTCTCTTCTACCTGGAGCTTTTATAGGAGTAGCCTCACCTACGGAAAAACCTGGAAAATTATAATTTACCATAAATTTTTCGCATATTGGATTTTTTTCTGTTAGCAAATCTGACATTTGCGCATCATTATCACTTCCCAAGGTAGCTATAACTAAAGCTTGAGTTTGCCCTCTAGTAAAAAGACACGATCCATGTGCATTTGGCAGAATATTTGTCTCTATATCTATCTTTCTAACATCTTTCAAGCCTCTACCATCTGCCCTTTTATTTTCATTAAGAATTTGACTTCTAACAAGCTCTCTTTTGCACAAATATAAAGCTTTCTCAATATCTTCAATTTTCCATTCATTTTCAATAGCACTAGCTTCATTTTCAATCTCTTTTGCTATTTGTGAGATTTCACTTGCTCTTTCACTTTTCGCCATTTGGTTAATTGCAATTTTAAGCTTTGAGATATAAGAATTTTTAATAAAATCAACAATTTTACCACCATCTGTTTCTATTTTAAATTCAAGTTTGGAATTTTTTCTATAAGCAGCAAAAACTCTTTCATATTCATTAGAGCCACGCAAAATCGCATTGCCTGCAAATTCTAAAGCCTTTAAAACATCATCTTCATTAAGCTCATTCATACAATGTTGACCATTTTGTTTATTTGCTAAAGCTCTCATTTCTATCATTAAAAGCTCATCTTTAACACCCGCCACATAAAGGTCTAGGGTGCTATTTTTTAATTCACTATTGCTTGGATTTAAAACAAATTCATTATTCATACGACCTATTCTTACACCACAAACTGGCGCTTTTATAGGAATATCACTTAAATATAAAGCAATGCTTGCGGCATTTAAACTCATCACTTGCAGATCTACTTCAGGATCAGCAGAAAGAACCATTACTACAATTTGAGTTGGATAGGCATAGCCTTTTGGGAAAAGAGGTCTTAAACTTCTATCTATAATCCTTGCACTTAAAGTTTCATTATCACCTGGTTTAGTTTCTCTTTTTACATAACCACCTGGAATTCTTCCTGCTGCATAAGCTTTTTCTATATATTGTACCGTAAGAGGTAAAAAATCCTCTTCTACCATTTTTTCTTCTCTAGCAACAGTTGCCAAAACTACAGCATTTTTTTCTTGCATTAAAACTGCACCTGCTGCTTGTTTTGCAACCTTATTAGTCTCAAATATTTCAAGATGATTATTAATATTTATTTCATGTCGCATGATTTTTCCTTTAATATTTTCATCATAGGCAAAAACCAAATAAGCTTTTTAAATTTTAAAAATTAAAACTTAAAAAGCCTGTTTTTGTTTTGCCTATAAATTTATATCTAAACAACCTATTGTTTAGATATAAATTTATCTCTTTAATGGAAGATAATATTTACTTTCTTCTAAAATATCTAAAATTTCATGAGCTTGCAAAATCGTTTTATTTTTAAAATAAAACTCAATATTCACAAAATGATCAATTTTTTGCACACAATAAACCTCATCTACAAAAACACCGATATATTCATATACATCACTTGGCATTAAAGCAGTAGCATAAACAATACTATTTACTTCTTCTTTTAACAAACTTTTAATACATGAAGAAGCAGTAATTCCACTTTCGCAACCTTCATGCAATATTAAAATATTTCTTCCTTTTAAATCCTTTAAAAGATTTCCTTTTCTATAACGATACACATTTTTTAAAATTTTTTCTTCGTAGGTTCTATTGGCTTCACCATAAATATAATCTAAACTTATATCAAAAGCTTTAACTAAAGCCTCATTATAAACCAACTCCTTTGTTTCACTAATCATAGCTATTTGACATTCATCATTATTAGGAGCTTTAATTTGTTCTGTAAATAAAAAATCATATGGAATTTCTAATTTTTGTGCTAGTGCATCAACAAAAACTATCGATTTTAAAGAAGGTGTAATAATAATATAATCTTTTAGTTTGTTTAATGGTAATATATCATATAATTTCTCAAGTACATCTTTTTCATCTTCAAAAAATATCATATCGACCTTTCATTTTCCTCTAAAGAAAAATCATAAGATACCCCGCCTAATGGATAAAAATTAAACATAAAATATACACCACTTTGATCTTTAGCACTAATACCACCACTTGTAAGTTTAGGTGAAATATCTTTGCGATACATCAAAGAATAATTCCAACATTTTCTTTGATAAGTATAACCTATCTCCCATTTTTCAGGATCTTTGTTCAAATCAAACCACAATCCGCCAAAAATTTGATAATTAGTATTTATATCATATTGGGCTTTAGTTCCTATAAAATTATATTTTTCATTTTCATACATTCTATAAGCATGGTTTAAACTAATCTTCCATTTACCATAATCAAACAAAGCTTCACTAAAAACCTTATCAAAACGATTATCAGCTCCAGAATATTCAGCTTCATTTCTTAAACTTATATAATCATTGTAAAAATATTCTACAACATTATCAAAAGCACCAAAGCTACCTTCTTTAGTAAAGTATTTAACCTTCAAGTTATGATATAATTTTTTTTTGCCTAAAGTATTATAAAAATACTGATACATTGAAAAATTAAGTTGCTCAGGATCATTTTTTAACTCTACAAAATCTTCAGTGATTTCACCTGATTTAGCTCCAGGTAGAAAATAATTAACCCCTAAATATAGAGTATGATAAAAATTTTCATATGGCTTTGAAAGATCTGTATATAGAGAAAAATTATGAGAATTTCTAAATAAATGTTCTTGATTTTTAACATCTGTATTAGAATAATCTACAAAATTTGCATATATCCTTTCTGTGAAAGCAAAATTTAAAAAATCATCAAAAAAACTCGTATGATAAATTAAAGGTAAATCAAAATCTAAAGTTTTAGCATAAATACCCGTATGTCTATAATACCTATGAAAAGAAGCATCCAAGCTATATTGTATATAATTATCAAAAAATCCATTTAAATATCTATGATATTGAAAAGATGGATATTCTTGTAAAGTATCTTTATTGCTAATTTTAGAAGTGTCTATATAATACTTTGCATAAGCACCATAATAATTATCATCATCTGATAAAAAATAATTTATTTTAGAAGTAACTAAAGAAGCTTCGGTTTTTGCGCTAGAACTTAAATTCATATAATCAACATCATTTAAATAAGTAGCATCAACCCATAAACCCTCTTGAAATTCTTCACCTAAAAGACTTTTAAATAAAGATTCATTGGAATATTTAACCCCTAAACCATAGTGTTCTTTATTTTTTAAATTTTCTTCTCTTTTATAACTTGATTTTTCACCAAAAATACCACCGCTAATTTCACCTTGAGAATAAGGGGTATCAATAAATCTTAAAGTTGAGTATAAGCCATAACCTCTTTTTGTTCTAATCTGAGGTTCAAATTGAATGTCCGCATTATCATCAATAACATAATAAATTGGCTGATTATAATATAGCCCCTCACTTTGTTTTAAAACTACTTGGGGAATTAACAATCCGCTTTTTCTTTTAGTATCTACACTAAAACCAAAATAAGGTAAATACATTACCGGAACATTTTTTACATATAATCTTGCATTATAAAGATGTAAAAAATTACTCTCTTTGTTTAATTTGCCTTCATCAAAACGAATTTCCCAATCAGGATTTTCAACATTACAACTAGATACAACAGACTTTTTACTCATTACAAATTTGTCATCAATTTTAGCTTGATGACATTGTAGCCAAACCTCCAAATCATTATTTGAAAAAAATAAATTTTTAAAAGCTGTAGTGTTATCTTTTAAGTTAATCTTCGTATAAGTAGAATTAGTTCTTTCTTTTTGCCCCCTTAAGATATTAACATCTCCAAAAAGCTCCAAATCTTTTGTTGTTTCATTAAATTTAGCCTCGCTTGCAGTTATCAAATAAAAATCAGATACCACAACTACATTATTTTTTGCCTCTATAATATCATTTTTTTTGACAACATCCAAAGCATAAATATCTACTTTGGAAGCATATAAACTTCCTATGCAAGCCAAAGAAAGTAATATTTTACGCAAGATCTATCACCACTGTTTTGGCCGCATAATCATGCCAAGTTTTTAAAACGATATTGCTTAAAGCCCAAGCAAAACCCAAACCATACAACATATCACTAATTTGCCTTACACCTGCTCTTAAAGCACTTTGAATGAAATTTGGTTTATCTAATAAGTTTTGATCAATAACCATAATCTTCAAAAGCATTTTTCCTAAAGTTGCACCATATAAATATGTAAATAAACTATGATATGTAAATTGCAAAATTAAAGTTCCACCAGCAAAACGTATTAAAAGATTGTGAATTTCATCATAAGTTTGCATAGAACTAATCTTATCAAATAAAATAATACTTACAATAGCTAAAATCACAAAACTATCAACAATATAAGCTAAAAATCTTTTTTTAAAACTTGCTATTTTTAGCTCTTCTTTTTCTAGTTTGTCAAATAATTCTTGATTTGCACTCATTTAAGAACCTGAAAAGCAATATCTTTTCTATGTTGTTTTCCTTTAAAATGAACATTATCACAAAGCATATAAGCGTTTTTTTGCGCTTCTTCAATACTTTTTCCAGTTCCTACACAAACTAATACACGACCACCACTAGCATATAGTTTGTTATTTTCTAAAATTACTCCAGCATAAGAAATATGAGAATTTTGCGGAATTTCTCCTATATCAATTAATGCTTTTGGAGAATCTTTATAAGGATAGTTTTTACTTGCACAAACCACACCTACTGCAAATTCATCTTTGATTTTTATACGAGTATTTGCAAGATTTTTATTCACACATGCTAAAAATAAGTCCAAAGGATTTTCTATCAAAGGCATCAAAACTTCGCACTCAGGATCACCAAAACGCACATTGTATTCTAAAACATAAGGTTTATTATTTACAACCATCAAACCTATAAACAACACTCCAACAAATTCAGCACCCTCTTCTTTCATACCTTTAAGAGTTGGTACTACTATATCTTTTTTTACTTGCTCTAATAAATTTTCACTTGCTAAAATACTTGGAGCATATGCACCCATTCCTCCTGTGTTTGGTCCCTTATCATTATCCAGTAATCTTTTATGATCTTGTGCAGCAGGTAACAATATAAAATCATCTCCATCACAAACTGCAAATACACTTAATTCAAATCCGTTGAGATATTCTTCTATAACAACAATCTTACCAGCTTCACCAAAACTCTCTCCGCTAAGCATATTTTTAGTAGCCTCTAAAGCTTCTTCATGGCTTTGAGCAATAATCACACCTTTGCCCGCACACAAACCATCTGCTTTTACCACTATAGGAGGAGTTAAACTCATAATAAATTTCTTAGCTTTCTCATAATCTGTTGTATTTAAAAATTTAGCTGTTTTAATTTTATATTTTTTTAAAAAACTCTTCATATAAGATTTTGAAGCTTCAAGCATAGCAGCAGCTTTAGTAGGACCAAAAATAGCAATATTATTTTCTTTAAAAAGATCTACTATACCCTCTGCTAGAAAATTTTCACTTCCAACTATACAAAGATCAATCTCAGATGCCTTTGCATAAGCTGTAATAACCTTAGGATCTTTCATATTAAGATTTGTTCCTATTTTAGCGGTAGCACCATTTCCTGGTGCAAAATAAAATTCCAAATTATCATTTGTTTTTTGAAGAGCCAAAGCGATAGAATATTCCCTAGCACCGCTTCCTAATATTAAAATTTTCATTATTTTCCTTAAGATATCAAAACCCAAATGGCCGGAGTATAAGTGTCTGACCCTCAAAAAGTCAAAGTATGCCATTAGGTGATTTTTAAAGGCTGCAGCTTCTCGCTTTTTTTCAAAACTCAAACGAAGTCACAGAACACGGTAAATCACACATCACAGCTTATAATTAATGTGTTGGATCCTCTTTAATACCATATCGAACCATTTAGGCATTCTAATTATAACTAAGAAAACTTAAAAATAGGGTTTAAAAGGATTTTTATAAAATTTTGAATTTAGTTTTGGAGTCCTTTTTTAAAAAATACTTTCCTTCTAAAATAACATCAGCAACAGATGCCCAAATAGTTTTTTCATCTACATAAACTATATCAAATTCAGTATTTTTCATCAATCCTTGATAATTTACTTTTTTAGGTGCATGCTTAACAACATAATAAGGATTCATTGCAAAAATTTGGATTTTCATATTAACATATAAATCAGGATTAGAAGTAACTATTAAAAAACTTTTTTCACATTCTTTTCTTACTTTTTTAACATAAGAAAGCAATAATTGATCATTTGGATTTAGTGCATGTTTATTTAATCTATTTAAATAAAGTTCAGCAAAAGAAAGAGTGCAGAAAGAAATTTCGCTTGCAGTTTTAAAATAAGAATTTTTTATACTTGTTGATTTTAAAGATTTTTTCCAAATTTCTATATCTAATTTTGTAGCACATATATTTAAACCTTGTTTAATTTTCTCAAAAAGTTTCTCTCTAGCCATATTAAAACTATTATTAAAAATAGTAAGATTTTTTTCATAGAAAGACTTTCTCATTGCCTCTAATTTTTCAATGCTTTTTGTAAAATAATCTACTTCATTTTTTATTTCAACAAGCTTTTGTTTTTTACTTTGTATCATTTCTTCAAATTCTTGTCGTTTTTTGCCACTTTCTATTTCTATTCTCGCTTGTTTTGATTTAATATCTGTAATCAAAGTACTCATTTGGCGATCAAGTGCTAATTTTCTATTTTTCCTATTGTCAATCGAAGCAAGAAGTGCTTGATAATGACATTGATGAGACAAAAAGACCTCATCATACAAACGCTCCATGTTGATATGTTTTTGCTTATCTTTCATATCTTTATAAGCCATTTCAAGATGTACTATAATATTTTTCATAGCAGAAAAGTCAGCTTGGTTAATGGTATTATCTGAAAAAAGCAAAGTATCCAAAGCTTTATGTAAAAAACGCTTCATAGCAAAAAAATCTATAATATATGGCACCTCATCTGTATTAATATCTTTCACAGCATTGATTGATAGTGTTTCATTATAAAAATACCTTTGAATGGCTTGTGGGATAGTCAAATTTAGAGTAATCTTATCAAGATTATCATAATCGGTTTCTCTATAAAGCTCTTGAACATAAGCATCACGCCTTGTTAGTCTTAAATCCTCCAATTCATCATCACTATCTGTTTTCCAAAAATCTCTTTCTTTGATAAAATCATTATCTCCAAATTCTTGAAATTTAGAAGGTCTTAAATCTGTAATATGCTTTCCATCGGATCTAAACTCAACAAACATACCAACCGTTGGCATGCTTCTTTTATCGTGCCAAGCATGTTTATTAAATTCAAAAAATGTTTTTGCAAGATTAATTACTGTTCCTCTTCCAGTACCATCCACATAAACCATTATTTTTCCATGCATATCCAAATCCTTGATCTAAAGAAAAATTAAATTCTTATTTTAACTTTGTTTTCATAAATTTACAATAATATTTTAAAATTTATTAAAAATAACTATCTTAGGTATTTAATCTATGTTTTTATATCAATACTTTAAAAATCCAAAGCAAACAGGAGCATTTTGTGCAAGCTCAAAAAAACTAAGCAAACTCATAACCTCTCATGTCCAACATGCAAAAAATATTATTGAAATAGGACCTGGAACAGGAAGTTTTACCAAATATATCCTTAAGCAAAAAAATCATGATGCAAGATTTTTTGCAGTTGAAATTAATCCACATATGGCAAAAAAACTACAACAAAATATAAAAAATATAGATTTAGAAATTAGATCAGCGGAATTTCTACCTGATATGTTAGAAAAAAGAGCAATCAACAACGCAGACTTAATTATTTCTGGAATTCCTTGGGCTTTATTAAATTCCAAAGAACAAGATTTATTATTAAAGTCCATTCATGAGGTTTTAGAGGAAAATGGTTGCTTTGCAACATTTGCATATATACTGCCCACGCCAAAAGGAAGAGCTTTTAAGAAAAAACTTTTTACTACTTTTAGCAAGGTAGAAATTTCACCTATCATTTGGCAAAATCTCCCTCCTGCTTTTGTTTATTTTTGCACTAAATAACTATTCCCATTCAATAGTCGCTGGCGGCTTACTAGAAATATCATACACCACACGATTAATTCCTTCTACTTCATTAATAATACGGCGTGAAATATTTTCTAGTAACTCATAAGGTAAATGAGAAAAAGTAGCTGTCATACCATCACTTGCATTCACCACACGCACACAAACTGCATTATCATAAGTCCTATTATCTCCCATTACGCCAACACTTTGCACATTTAAAAGCACGCAAAAAGCCTGCCATGTTTTATCATACCAACCACTGCTTTTTAATTCTTCAATCAAAATCACATCAGCTTTTCTCAAAAGCTCCAAACTAGGCTCATTTACTTCACCCATAATGCGTATAGCAAGCCCTGGTCCCGGAAAAGGATGACGATAAACTACATCTTTACTCAAGCCAAGTTCTATTCCTAAAGCTCTTACCTCATCTTTAAAAATTTCTTTTAGAGGTTCAATAAGTTTTAAATTCATCTTTTCAGGTAACCCACCCACATTATGATGAGATTTTATGGTTTTACTAGCTCCTACAACCGAACTTTCAATAATATCAGTATATAAAGTTCCTTGTGCTAAATATTTTACATCTTTATGTTTTTTAGCTTCTTCTTCAAAAACTTCTATAAAGGTATTTCCTATAATTTTTCTCTTTTGTTCAGGATCCCTAACACCTGCTAAGCGACTTAAGAAAATCTCCCTAGCATCAATACTAATTAGATCAATACCTAAAGTATGTCTAAACATATATTCAACTTGCTCTTTTTCACCGCTTCTTAAAAGACCATTATCAACAAATACTACTACCACTTGATCTTTTATCGCACTTGCTAGTAATGCAGCCACTACACTGCTATCAACCCCACCACTAACAGCACATAATACCTTATCATTACCCACTTCTTCTTTAATTTTTTGCGCTTGAGTTTTTGCAAAAGATCCCATATTCCATATACTATCACAATTACATGCATACTTAGCGAAATTTTTTAAGATACTTTTTCCAAACTCACTATGTTGAACTTCAGGGTGAAATTGTAAAGCAAAAAATTTACGCTTTTCATCTCCAAATACACAAAAAGGACTATTTTCGCTTGTTGCTAAAACTTCAAAACCTTGTGGTAAATTTTCTACCTTATCAGAATGACTCATCCATACCGTTTGTTTTTTAGGTAAATTTTTAAACAAGTCACTATCATTTTGAATATCTATAGTTGCTTTGCCATATTCTTTATGACCTGCTGGAGCTACATTTGCACCAAAATGATATGCCATAAGTTGCATACCATAACAAATTCCTAAAACTGGTATATTTAAATCAAAAACACCTTTATCACAAAAATAAGCATCATTTGCATATACACTAGCCGGTCCACCGCTTAAAATAATACCCTTAGGCTCTTTAATTTTAATTTCATCTAAACTTACATTAAAAGGTAAAATTTCTGCATATACGCCCTGCTCTCTTAATCTTCTTGCAATGAGCTGTGTATATTGCGAACCAAAGTCCAAAACCAAAATATCTGCTTTTTTCATCTAACTCCTTTATAAATTTAACAATTGAAATTGTACATACCAAACTATAATAGATACTATATATCCAACTAAAATCGTCCATACATATTTTAAATGAGAATTAAAAGTATAAATTCCCTTCATTTTTCCCATTACCCCCACACCAGCTGCTGAGCCAAAGCTTATTAATGATCCTCCAATTCCTGCTGTAAGAGTTACTAAAAGCCATTGAGTATCATCCATACTTGGATTAGCTTTTAATACCGCACTCATAACCGGAACATTATCTACAATAGCAGATAAAAATCCTACGCCTATATTAATACTAGTAGCTCCAAATTTTGTATAAAGATCGGAAGCATAAGCAAGCCATCCAACAAAATGTAAAGCGCCCACAGCAGATAAAATTCCAAAGAAAAATAATAAAGTATCCATTTCAATACGCGTCATATAATGAAAAATATTTAAATCTTTTTTACCTTGTTTTCTATTGAAAAAATACATATATAAGCTGAGCAAAGAAAGACCAAAAATCATACCCCACATTGCAGGCAAATCGCAAATACTATGGATAAAAACTGCTAAAGCGATAGTTAAAAAACCAAGCACAATAAATACTTTACCACCTGGCTTAATTTCAACTTTTTCTAAATTATCTTTATGAAAATTTGGCTCAATATCAGGCACATAACGCGATAGCAAATAAGCCGTAAGAAACCATCCAATAAAAGAAGCAGGAAAAAGAGCAAAAAATTCAAAAAAGGTAGCTTTTTTTGCCGTCCAAACCATCAAAGTAGTAATATCACCAAATGGCGACCAAGCTCCGCCAGCATTAGCTGCTACTACAATATTTATAGCGCCTGGGATTAAAAATTCTTTATTATGTTTATCTATAGTTAAAAGCACAGTAGATAAAATCAAAGCCGTTGTAAGATTATCTGCAATCGGAGAGATAAAAAAAGCCAAAATTCCTGTTAGCCAAAATAATTTTCTATAAGTATAACCCTTGCTTACAAGTTTGTATTTTAAAGTTTCAAAAACCGATCTTTCTATTAATGCTTCTATAAAAGTCATTGCTGCTATTAAGAAAAACACAATTTGTGCGATTTCCAAGATAAGATGATTAACACTTTCTTCAAGTATTTGCGTGTCTAAATCATTTACTAGCATATATATACCAATGACAATAAAAGAAAATGTTCCTATAAATAAAGCAGGTTTAGTTTTATTGATATGATATTTTTCTTCCGCTGCTATAAAATAATACCCCAATACAAAAATTATTAAAACACTTACACCTAAAACACTAAAAGCTAAATTTAATTCATGATTTTGATTTGCTAGTAAAAAACTAGCACCAAAACAAAGTAAAAAAAATATTCTGTTCATATTTCACTCTCCAAAGATTGAAATTTTTTTATTTCCTTTACGCTGCCATTATTATCTTTTATTTCATAAAATGGAGCAGCTTTATAACCACATGCACTTAAAAATATTAATAAAAAAAATGTTACAATAATTAAATGGAAGTTAAAAATGATATTAAAACAAGTCGTGATGTTATTGATATATTTGCTAATTCTGAAAAATATAAACATTATAGACCTTTAAAAGCACTTTTGCAATATAAAGAGTTTTTAAAACTGTTTAACCATAATCACCAACAAATGATTACTAAACTCTTTATAAAAAATAATACTTTGATTATTTTAGTTAAACACCACATTGCATATATGGAGCTTAATCACGATAATACCAAAAAAATGATTAAAAGTCTCATAAAAAACTATATTTTAGCTAAGCCAATGAGTAATTTTGCTAAAGTGGAAAATATAAAAATACTTAGCGACAAAAACTTTATATCCAAAAACAATACTTTTAACGCACATAAAAAAACTCATCTAGAACTTTCTAATGGAAATTTTAAAAACCATTTTGAAAATCCTATTTTATATAATAAATTTGAAGAACTACGAAAGCTTATAAAAAATGCTTGAAAATGAACTCAAAACCTTGCCTAATTTACCTGGCGTGTATCAGTATTTTGATATACAAGGTAAGCTTTTATATGTAGGTAAAGCCAAGAATTTAAAAAACCGCGTTAGAAGTTATTTTAATTTCACTCCAAATCTTTGCCCAAATCCTAGCAATAGTTTAAGAATTCAAAAGATGATTAGTCAGACCCATCATTTAGAATTTATTACCACAAAAAGCGAGGCCGATGCTTTAATACTAGAAAATTCTTTTATAAAACAATTACACCCAAAATACAATATATTATTAAGAGATGATAAAACCTACCCTTATATTTATATAGACTTAAATGAAGATTTTCCAAGATTTGAGATTACAAGAAAAATCATCAAAAAAAATAAAATAAAATATTTTGGTCCCTTTTTTAAAGGTGCAAAAGAGCTTTTAAATGCTTTATATTTATCTTTTGAGCTAAGACAAAAGAAATCTTGCAAAGAACTTTGTCTTTTTTATCAGATTAAGCGTTGCAAAGGTCCGTGCGAGCAAAAAATTTCTAAACAAGAATATGAAAAAATTATCCAAAAAGCCACGCAAGCTCTTTTAAATCCCTTATCTTTAACAAAAAATTTAGAAAATAAAATGCTTGAATACGCAAAGAGTGAAAACTACGAAGAAGCAGCTCTTATAAGGGATCAAATTAAAACAATTGAAGATTTAAGTGTAAAAATACAAATAGACCTTGCAAAATTAGAAGATTTTGATATTTATGCTATTTATTGCGAAGAAAACATACTCTCCATGGTGCGTTTTGTAATAAATAATGGTAAAATCATTAGTTCAAATCATAAAATACTAGCTCTTAATAATCAAAACGAATTTGACTTAAATGCAATTTATAAACAATATATTCTAGAAAATTACACACAAGAATCTCCAATAAAATCAACTCGTATTTATACACACAAAGATTTTGAAGACATGAAGCTACTGCAAGATCTACTCAGCGAGAGATTTTCTAGAAGATTTTACCTTAAATCGCCAAAACTTGGTGAAAAAAAATCCCTGTGTGAGCTTGCTCTAGAAAATGCAAAAATAAACATACAAAAGCATTTAAAAAATGAAAATTATTTATTTTTAAAAGAATTAAAAGATTTTTTCAATCTGCAAAATTATCCCAATCATATAGAAATTTTTGATAATTCTCATATGCAAGGTGATGCAATTGTAGGTGCTTTAGTAACCTTCAAAGATGGGAAATTTGATAAAAGCTCTTATAGACACTATCATTTATCTTATAAAAATGATTATGATCAAATGCTTCAAATCCTTAGTAAAAGAGCTTTATCCTTTGATAAAAATCCACCGCCTGATTTATGGCTGATTGATGGTGGGAATGCCTTATTGAAACTAGCAAATGATATTATTAAAAGTTCTGGAGCAAATGTGGATATTTTAGCTATATCTAAAGAAAAAATAGATGCTAAAGCTTATAGAGCAAAAGGAAGTGCAAAAGATAAAATTTATACTCAAGAAGGAAAAATTCAACTTTCTACCGATGATAAAAAATTGCAATTTTTACAAAAATTACGCGATGAGGCACATCGCTTCGCAATTAGTTTTCACCAAAAAACAAAAAGAAAACAGGACCTACAAAGCTCTAAGCTGATACAACTTGGAATCTCTCAAGGTTATATTAAAAAATTTTTAGATTATTATGGTAGTTTTGATAAAATCAGTAAAGCCGATTTTAATGAATTAAAATCACTTTCTAATATAAAAATAGCCAAAATAATTAAGGAAAATTTATGATATTTTTTATTAGTTCTTTAACTTTGATTTTATGTTTTTTCAATTATTATTTTTTATATCCAATTGATCAAAAATTATTCTATATTTATACCTCTATTAGTATTTTAATATTTATCGCTACATGTATTTATTTAATCATAAAAAATCAAAAACTTAAAAAAGATAATATCATTATTCAAGAAATAGAAAAATTTTTAAAAATATCAAGTTCAACCTCTTTAATAGATCTAAAAGAAAAATTAAAAACATCATTTGAGCTAACGCAAAAACAATTGCAAGATCAAAAAATACAAAACAAACTTTTACAAAAAAACTTGCAATATCTTATTCAAAGTTTTAACTATATGGGATTAGAAAATTCCATTGCACTAAAACCGATTTTAAAAAAATATCAAATAAATACAAAAACAAAAAATATTATTTTTAAGAATATCCACGCATGCATTGTAAATGATGATATGATTGAAAATTTTTTATTACAATGTATTTTATTAGATATAGGCATTAGTAGTGAAATTTTTGATGATTTTCAAAAAGTAGAGAAAAAATATTCCTTTATTATTTCAAAGAAGAAAATAAAAAATACGCTAAACTACACATTTGTAGATGTCAATGTCAAAGATCTTATCAATTTTTTAAGTACAAATTTTAAAGAAGAAAGTTATCAAATAGCAAATTTATACAATGTATTGATTTTTAAATCTTCTAGTTTTGAAAATAATCTAATTTTAAATATAACCAATCAATTTTGCTCAAATAATCAAATCGTAGATAGTCTAAGTGATTTTAAGAACGCTTTAAAATTAAATTTTAGATTAATTTTGGTTGATTATGAAGTCATAAAGTTCGATATTTTACATTTTAGTCAAATACTACATGAATATAAAATACAAAATTCACAAAATAAAATTTTACTTTTTACCAAAAATAGAGTTAAAAATTGCGATTTTGCCGATGAAATTATAAATGACATTAGCAAAAATGAATGGATAATTTTACTTAAAAAATATATCAATCAAGTTTAGTTCTATGATTAATAGCCTTATGTAAAGATATAAAATCGACATTTTCCAAACTAACACCGCTTGGAATACCTTGGGCTATTTGGGAAAAACTCAAATTTAAATCCTTTAATTTTTCCTCTATAAAAAAAACTACAGCATCTGAATTTAAGCCTTGAGTAAAAGCGAAAAAAATTTCTTTAGTATTTTTGTTTTCAATCATTACTCTTAATTTAGTAATATTTTCTTCGTTGGTATTTTCTAGTACAAAATAAAGCCCATCATAGCTTTTACTATCTTCTAAAATTAATACATCTTTAGGATCTTGCACTATACAAATAATATTATTATTTCTTTCTATATCAGAACAAACTTCACATAATTCATTTTCACTTAAAGCCCCGCATTGTATACATTTTTTAATTCCTCTAATGGATTCTTCAATACTATAAGCAAGTTTAGAACCTAACAAAGGATCTTTTATACAAACATGATAAGCAAGTCTTAATGCGGACTTTTTACCGATAGTAGGCAATGCAGAAAATGCATTTACTAATTCATTAAATTTTTCTAAATCTTTCAAGTCATTTTAACCTTGAAAAAACAATCTTAAAAATATGATAACCATCTTCATAACTATAAGTTAAATTATAACCATGAAGATTGCAAATATTATTGATAATATAAAGCCCCAATCCCATACCTTCAACTTGAGTATTTTGTTCTCTTACAAAAGGTTTCAAATAATAATCAAAAGTTTTTTTAAGTTGAACCCCTTTATTTCTAACAATTACATAGTCCCCTGAACATATAATCTCACAAGCTTTATCGTCAGAATATTTAATAGCATTATCAATCAAATTTTTAAGCATTAAGGAAAAAAGTTCTAAATCAGCAACAATCATAGTATCTTCTTTGTAAGAAATCTTAACTTTTTGATAAAAATCATCTCTCATGAGATAATCTTCAGCCTGCTCTAAAATTAGGCTCAAATGATAAGTTTGCAAATTTAGTTGGCAATTTCTAGATAAAACTTTTTCAATTTTACCAAATTCATCAATCAATAATTCAAGTCTTTCAAAAATCGCTACTAAGCGGTCTTTTTGTTTTTGATTGTCTAGCATCTCACAAACTATCCTACCTTTTCCAATAGGTGTTTTAAGTTCATGCATAATCATTCTTAAAAAAAATTGTCTTGATTTTACTAATTCTTGTATTTTATTAATAGCATGGTCAAATTCAAAAGAAATTTCTGAAATCTCATCATTAATTTGTGAATATTCGGATAAAGGTTCTATTTTTCCAGCACTAATATTTTTAATTTTCTTTTTTAAAATTTTTAAAGGCATTAAAGATCTTAAAACAGAAAAATATAAAAATATAATCAAAATCAAACTAAAAAAGAAACTTAGTAAAAACAAATACTCTAAACGCGTAGATGCATTTAGCTCATAAAGCTGCTTTAAATTAACTTGTTCAACATAAAAAAAAATTTGATTATGGTAAATAATAGAAGAAAAACTACCGTAAGCAGAATTAACCTTAAGCACCTTTTCACCTTTTGCAACTATATGTTTTGCACTGCGTTCATTTTCAACTATTTTAAAAGACTTAGAAAGAAGATAATCATGAATTGAAAAACCTTCTTTTCTTTCTAAATTATATATAATTTTTTCTACAATTTCTTTTTGTCTATTTTGCTCATTGGTTAAATAAGAATCAACCTGAACCTTACCCAAGAGCACAAACAAAGCACAAACAAACAAAAAAGCCGTTGCAAAAAGAACGGTAATCTTAAGATTAATAGTTACTTTCATCCTATTAATTTATATCCTATCCCTCTAACTGAAAAAATATGCTTTGGTGCCTTCGAACTATCGCCGATCTTAGTTCTAAGCCTACCAATAATTACATCTAAACTTTTAGAATCTTTATCTTTTAAGCTTTTGCAGTGATACACAAGCTGCTCTCTGCTAACTGAAAATCCATGTTGTCTTATCATATAACTTAAAATTTCATATTCAGCAGGAGTTAAAATTAAAACCTCTTCATTGTAACTAATCTCATGTCTTTTTTCATCAATTTTAAAAGCTGAATTGATTATTTTTTCAGGAGTTTCATTTACGCGTTTTGAACGACGGATTAAACTCATAATTCTTGCATGCATTTCTTTAGGATCGTAAGGCTTTGGTAGATAATCATCCGCACCTATTTGAAGTCCTACAATTTTATCACTTAAATCGCTTCTAGCTGAAGAAATAATAATAGGAATACTATATTTTTCTCTTATTTCGCGACAAACTTCAAGACCATCAAGTCCAGGTAAAGTTAAATCAAGAATTAAACAATCATAATTTTTTATACCAGCACTCATTCCCAAATACGGATCTTCATAATTAGTAACTTTGATATTAAATTGGGCCAAATATTCTGCTAAAAACTCTGCAAAATCTGGATCATCTTCGATCATTAAAACATTAATCATCTCTACCCCTTATTAGTGAAAATATGTTACAAACTTAATATTATAACACATAATTTAACTATTCATTTATTTTTTTGCTAAAATTATAATATTAATTTTTCAAGAGAGGAAAAAAGTGGAACTTAATTATTATGAAATATTAGAAATTTCTCAAACTTCAGATAAAGAAACTATAAAAAAAGCTTATAGAAAAATGGCATTAAAATATCATCCTGATAGAAATCAAGGAGATAAAGAAGCTGAAGAAAAATTTAAACTTGTCAATGAAGCTTATGAAGTACTTAGCAATGATGAAAAGCGAAGTATATATGATAGATACGGCAAAGAAGGATTAAAAGGACAAGCCGGTGGTTTTGGTGGTTTTGGAGATGTTGATTTAGGGGATATATTTTCAAGTTTTTTTGGAGATGGATTTGGTTTTGGAAACTCAACGCGTAAAAAAGAAAGAGGAGATAAATATCCACATGATTTAAAAATAGCGGTAAAGATTAGCTTCAAAGAGGCTGTTTTTGGCTGCAAAAAAGAAATTGATTTTACCTATAAAACATTTTGTAAAATATGCAATGGTAGTGGATCAGAAAATGGAAAAGAAGATATTTGTTCTCATTGTGGAGGAAAAGGACAAGTTGGTGTTAGACAAGGTTTTATGACTTTTGTACAAACTTGTGATCATTGTAAGGGCAGTGGGAAAATAATAAAAAATAAGTGTAAGACATGCCATGGAAATGGTTATGAAGAAATAAAAGATCATATAGAACTTGATATACCAGAAGGTATTGATAGTGGTATGAGTCTTAGAGTGCAAAACAAAGCAAATGAGCTTCCAAATTCTTCTCAAAGAGGCGATTTGTATATCAAAATCGTTGTAGAAGATGATAATAAATTTATTAGACATGATGATGATATATATACCATAGTACCTGTATTTTTTACCCAAGCTGCTCTTGGAAAGACAATTAAAATTTCCACCATAAGAGGAGAAGCTGATCTTAAACTTCCAGTGGGTGCAAAAGATAAACAAAAATTTGAATTAGCTAATGAAGGTGTTAAAAATATTCACAATGGAAAACTTGGTTCGCATATTGTACAAATTGAAATAAAATTTCCAAAAACACTTACTGATGAACAAAAAAATCTACTATTGCAACTTGAAAAAAGCTTTGGCTTAGAAAATGAGGAAGCTTTTATAGAACAAGAAAGCTTGTTTGACAAAATCAAATCTTGGTTTAGTCACTAAGGAAGTTTTAAAGCCATCTCCATGGCTTTATAAATTTCTTCTGTTTTTTGACACTCTAAAAATAGCTCAAAAGCAAAAACACCTTGCCATAAAAGCATTTGCGTGCCATCTTTTATTTTTAATCCATTTTCTCGTGCCAACTTTAAAAAAGATGTTTCTCTACTATAAATAACGTCAAAAGCATACTTAGTTTTTTGAAAAATATTTTTTAAAATCCTTTCTTCGCAAGGTAAACTTTCATCATGTAAACCTGCACTAGTCGTATTTATTATCAAATCAAATTGTGTATTTAAATCAAGTTGATCATATAAAAAACATGGATAATTATTTAAATTTTTAAATCTAACACTAGAGCGATTTGCTATTGCAACTTCAACATTTATAGATTTTAAAGCATAAGCTAAAGCTTTAGCGGTGCCACCAGCACCTAAAATCAAAGCATTTTTAATAGAAAAAAAATTTTCAATTGCTTTTAAAAATCCTAGATAATCTGTATTATAAGCATAAATTTTGTTATTTTTATTTAACAAAGTATTAGCAGAGCCTATATGCATAACACTTTCATCACAAAAATCTGCAATTTTATACGCTTCTTCTTTAAAAGGTATAGTAATATTTGCTCCATCAAATTTTTGAACAATTTCTTTTAATTTTGCTTTATTTTTTAAATGGTATCTTGTATATATTGCGTCTTTTTTAAGAACCTGTAAAGCATTATTGTGCATTCTTGGGGATTTAGAATGCACAATAGGATCACCTATAACTGTGAAAATTTTCATTTTACTCTAAAAGTAAAAGCACCTTTTGCGATTTTAGAACGCACCTTTTCCAATTCAGCCTTTAATTCACTTTCTTTATAAGGTCCAACTAAAACTTTTGTAAGTTCTTTGCCATTTACTATTGTTTTGTAAATTTTATAATCATATCCATTTTCTTTAAGTATATTTAATTCTTTTGATTTAGGATCTAAACTATTTAAAGAAAAAACTTGAATATAAGCACCTGCAGGAAGTTGTGTTTGAATACTTGGGGTTTTTATACTCTCAAACAATTCATTTGCATTGCTTTGCTCTGGGGTTTTTGGCTTTTCAACAACATTAGTTTTTGATTTTTCAGAAGGTTTTTGAATTGGTTTTTCTATAGATTTTTCTACAGGCTTAATCTCTTCTTGTTTTTCTTCCACCTTAGCTGGCTCTTCTTTTGGTTCTGTTGATGTAATTTGATCTAATACACTATTGCTTGGAATTTCCTGTTTTTCCTCTATGGTATTATTTGCATCAGCCAATGAACTTTCTTCTTTCAATTTTCTAGCTAAAGCTTCAAATTCATCCTCTTCTTTAGTATTATCCGTAATAGGCAAAGAATTAAAATTATTTTCATAAGAAGCTTGCTCTTGTGGCTCTGATGGCATTTGTAGTGATTTTTCCTCGCCTGGATCATTAATTAACTTCATTGCTATCATTACTACCAAAAACACAATAATTAAAATAATCGATCTGAGTAAAATTTTTTTAAGTTTTTCACTTTTATTGCTTTTTTGCAAGATAATATCATCAAATTCATTTTTGTTGTTTTCTTCCATTTTTCATCCTTTCAAAAATTACATATGTTTAGACCAAGAAGCGCCACGCTCTTTTTGATAAACCTCATAAGGTAAAGTTAAAATATTAAATTCCTTAGGTATATCCATACTAGGAAAAACTTTCCACTCTACAGGCATTTTTTGAGAAAAAAGCAAAGATAATTTTGATCCCAAAGAGCATGCTTCATTAAAAGTAGTATGTCCTTTATGGATATACAAATGCAAATGATTGTTAGTTCTTGTTTTATAGGCAGTAAAATTTATAAAACCTTCTTCCCTTAAAACAAGCTGTGCTCTATGCCAAAAACGCTCTGCGTTAAAACCATTGTAATCAAATACAATATTTTCAACCTTATCAAAACTATTAATCAAAGAGTGTGCTACAATAATTTTTTTTTCCATATGTTCCTGTATAACATTAGCTGTCAAAGGAGCATTTACTTTTTCGAATTTATCAAAAAAAATTCTACCTTTATGCTCATATTTGTTAATTATAGCATTACGCTTAATATAATAATGGCTTGTAACCATTTTAATTAAAGCCAAATCCATAGTTGTAATCAAAATAAAGCCCTTTCATAAATAATAAAATTACTTGCCAAATTTTTCAGTTTAACTTTAATCTCTTCTTGTAGTTTTGTATTTTGTATATCATCCAAAATATCAGCTATATAATTTGCAACAATAGTAATTTGCTCCTCTTTAAAACCTCTTGCTGTTAAAGCTGCTGTTCCAAGTCTTAAACCACTCGTTACAAATGGACTTCTAGTTTCCCCTGGAACCGTATTTTTATTTGCTGTAATACCTGCTCTTTCTAAAGCTAAATCCGCATCTTTACCACTAAAATCTTTATTTAAAAAGCTTAATAAAATTAAATGATTATCAGTACCACCGCTAACTAAATCATATTTTCTATCTATTAGAACTTGAGCCAGGGTAGCAGTATTTTTAATGATTTGCTTAGCATAAATTTTCCACTCATCACTTAAGTTATATTTAAATCCAACAGCTTTGGCGGCAATTACATGCATTAATGGACCACCTTGAATGCCCGGAAAAATTGCAGAATTGATTTTTTTGGCAATTTCTTCATCGTTACTCATAATAATCCCACCTCTTGGACCTCTTAAAGTTTTATGTGTTGTAGAGCTTACAACATGAGCATAGGGAAACGGGCTAGGATGCTCACCTGCTACAACCAATCCTGCAATATGCGCAACATCAGCAAATAAATATGCGCCAACCTCATCTGCTATTTCTCTAAATTTAGCAAAATCAATCACCCTAGGATAAGCACTAGCACCACAAACAATAAGTTTTGGCTTAACTTCTTTTGCTATCTCTCTAACTTTATCATAATTAATTCTCCCATCAAGCTCTACCCCATAAAAAAAACTTTCATAAACTTTTCCAGAAGAACTTACTTTAGAACCGTGAGTTAAATGTCCTCCGTGACTTAAATCCATACCCAAAATTCTATCACCAGGATTTAACAATGCCATGTATACACCTTGATTTGCTTGAGAACCTGAATTAGGCTGTACATTGGCAAAATTACAATTAAAAAGTTTTTTACATCTTTCTATAGCAATTGTCTCAATTTCATCAACAAATTCGCATCCACCATAATATCTTTTACCAGGATAGCCTTCTGCATATTTATTTGTTAAAATACTCCCCATTACTTCCATTACTTCTGGTATAGTGAAATTCTCACTCGCTATCATTTCAAGACCATCACATTGTCTTGCTAGCTCCTTTTGGGTTAAATCAAAAATTTCTTTATCAAAATTTTCCAACATTTACTCTCCTTTTACCTCATTTTTAAGTGGCCTCATAGCTGGGAAAAGCACTACATCACGAATTGATTTTTTATTAATTAAAAGCATAACTAGCCTATCTATTCCTATGCCTTGACCTGCAGTTGGTGCCATAGCATAGCCCAATGCATTAACAAAATCTTCATCCATTTCACATGCTTCCTCATCACCTGCATTTTTAGCTTCAATTTGCTTTAAGAATCTCTCATATTGATCTAGCGGATCATTAAGTTCATTAAATCCATTAGCAATCTCTCTACCCGCGATAAACAATTCAAATCTTTCAGCAATATCCTTATCCTTATCACTCCTTCTAGACAAAGGACTTATAGAAATAGGAAAATCTATTACAAAAGTGGGATTAATCAACTTATCTTCAACATAATTATCAAAAAGCTCAGCTTGCAAATGACCTAATTCTAATTTTTCATTGGCTTCAAAACCATCTTTTTTTAATTTTTCTAAGATTAATTCTTTATTATTAATAAGCTCATCATCTAAACCGCCATATTTTTTCAAAGCATCTTTATAAGTAATTCTTTCAAATGGTTTGGAAAAATCAATTATTTTTTCATCAAATTCGAGCTTTTTACCTAAATTTAATTTATCCAAAAGCATAGCAAAAAGCTCTTCTGTTAAATCCATTAAATCATGATAATTGTGATAAGCCCAATAAAACTCAATTGTAGTAAATTCAGGATTGTGCGTTAAATCCATTCCTTCATTTCTAAAACATCTATTAATCTCATAAACTGCCTCAAAACCACCTACAATCAAACGTTTTAGATATAATTCTGGAGCTATTCTTAAAAATCTTTCCACACCCAAAGCATTGTGATAAGTCACAAAAGGCTTTGCATTTGCTCCCCCTGCTATAGGATGCATCATTGGTGTTTCAACTTCCAAAAATCCTTTATTATCAAAAAAAGATCTAATATAAGAAACAATTTTAGAACGCAAAATAAAATCTTTTCTTACCTCACTATTCATGATCATATCAAGGTATCTTTTTCTATATCTTTGCTCAATATCTGTCAGTCCATGATATTTTTCCGGTAAAGGCACTATGGCTTTTGTAGCTATTTGAATTTGCTCCACATGAAGACTAAATTCTCCTGTTTTAGTCATAAAAGGAAAACCTTTAACCAAAACAATATCCCCTACTTCAAGATATTTTTTAAAAATAGCAAAGTATTCTTCCCCTAAAATATTTTGATTAAAATAAATTTGTAAATTATCTTGCTCATCTTCTATATTAGCAAATACTGATTTACCAGCTATCCTAAGAAGCTTTAATCTTCCTGCTAACACCCCATGAGCATTTTCATCGCGCTGATTTTCCATATCTTTAATGTAGGCAAATTTACTTTTATATTCATTTATACTCATTTCTTTTTTTAAAAAATGCGGATAAGGGTTGATTCCTAGTTCTTTTAATTCTTGTGCTTTTTGAATTTTTTGTTGTTCTAAAATATTATCAAACATTAAATATACCTTTATTTTTTACTACATTGCGGACACAAACCATAAAGTTGCATTAAATGCCCTGTTAATTTAAAATTATATTCTTTTGCTATTAACATTTGTTGTTGCTCAATAATAGAATTTTCAAATTCTACAATCTCTCCACAACTTTTACAAATTAAATGATCATGATGAGGCTTATTTGCAAGTTCAAATTTCTTTCCTGAGGCACCAAAAGATATAGAAGTAGCCATACCCGATTCTTCTAATAAATTTAAAGTTCTATAAACTGTTGCAATACCTACATTTAGCTCAGGATTTTTTTGCTTAATTTCCACATATAAGCTTTCTGGAGTATAATGCATATCGCTATTATATAAGGTTTTTAAAAGCACTTCTCTTTGTTTAGTATATTTTAGACCATTATCTTTAAGTGTTTTTTTAAAACGCTCAAGTAAAACATCGTATTCTATATTTTCAATTTGCATTATTTACCTCCGAATTTAGACTTAAATTAGAATCTATAATTTGTTCTTGTATTTTATCTAAACCATTTTGAGTAAAATCCGTATTCATTATAAAATCACCTGTTTGTCTAAGCAATTCTAATGTATAGCTATTTTTAGCATATTTTTCCAAGCTTGAATTTAAAAATTCTATATTATTAATACAAGCTACCAAAATAGCAAAAATCAAAAATATTTTAGCACTACCAAATAAAAATCCACCAATACGATCTATAAAACCAAGACCACTCATACTAAACATTTTTGATAGTATGTTTCCCAAAGCCATACAAGCTATCCATATCACGATCAATAAAACTAAAAATCCCGCAAAAATTGCAAGATTTTCATTTTCAATTGCATAAAAATTATTATTAATAATTTCTGCTACTTCTTTAGCATATCTTGAAGCAAGTAAAACCCCACCAACTATACCCAGCAAACCAAAAATTTCTTTAAATAAACCACTTACCAAGCCTTTTAAGCCCAAAATCACAGTTAAGCCCAAAACAAATACATCAAACCACGAAAAATTTTCCATCTACACTAAACTCCAAATATTTTATTCAATTATTTTAGGGACTATAAAAAATCCATCTTGAGAATTTGGAGCATGCTTGCTAATTACATCAAATACTTCAGATTTTCTACTTTCATCTAGTCTAAATGGCGTTCCACCTTTTGTGGTGCTTGTCATAGCATCCACATCATCAAGTTTTAATTCATCTAATTTTTCTACAAAATTAACAATTTGACTTAATTGTTCTTCTAATTCTTGTCTTTTCTCATCAGCAATTTTTAAAGCACTTAGCTTTTCAAGTTTAGTCAATAATTTATCATCAATTTGCATGATTTACCTTAATTTTAATTTATATCCAAGAAAACTCTTTTTTTAGATTAAAAATTATAACATAAAATCATTTATTTTTTCATTTTTATATGTTACAATTATAGACTTAAAACAATAAATAATGTTTATTCTTGCTAAAAAAGGGAAAATATGGCTTTAAAAGAAAACTTAAAAGCAGTCCAAGAAGAATTAAGCTCTCAAGAGCAAATGATGGAAAATTTTATTAAATCTGAGCGCTTTATAAAAAAATACAAATACTACTTCATTGCGATTATCGTGCTTTTAATTGCATATTTTGGTGGAAGTTATTTTTATAATCTAAAACAAGAAAGTAATATTCAAGAAAGTAATATAATTTTTAATAATTTATTAAAAAATCCTTCAGATCAAAAATTACTTGAAGAATTAAGGCAAAAAAATGCAAATTTATATACCATATTCATGATGAATCAAAACAATCAAGATCTTAATCAAACTTTAAGTCTTAATATAGATCCTTTGTTGAAACAAATAGTACTTGCTCAAAATAATCAAAAGTCAGAATTTTTAAAAGATTATAATACCTTACTAGCAGGTTTTGAATTTCTAAAGCAAAATGATTTTAAAAATGCAGATATAGAATTTAATAAAATACCTATAAATTCTCCTTTATGGCAGATTATTACAAGCTTAAAACATTACCAAGGAATAAAATGAAACACTTTTATTTATTTATTATAACTTTAATATTTTTTAGCGCTTGTGGCACGAAAAGGGAGTATTATCAACCAACACAAACAGAACAACTTCCTTATAGCTCACATAATATTAATGGTAAGATTATCAATTTCAATAACAATATAGCACAATTAAATAGCAATTCCTTTATAGATTCCACGGGGAATATTATTAATTTTAAACTAGATAAAAATTATCATATTTTAAATATGCAACAAGAAGAAGTTCTTATTGGCGATGATAATGGAAATTTTAAGATTTTAAATTTACAAGGAGATGAATTATTTTCTCATAAATTTAATGAAAGCGTAGTAAATGCAAGTATAGATGGAGATGATATAGCCTTGGTTTTAGCTAGCAATACCTTAGTATATGCAAATAAAAATCTTGGTATTAAAATGCTTCAAAATCTTGGTACAGCTTATGCTCAAGATAGTCGTTATGCTAATCCTTATTTTTTAAATACTATTATCATATATCCTATGCTTAATGGAAAATTAGCCATACTTAATAAAAGCACATTAAAAGTTAGTAAAGAAATTTTGGTAAGTAGTGAAGAATTTTTTAACAATATCATCTACCTTCATGTAAAAAATGATACAATGGTTGCTGCAACTGCACAAAAAATCATCGTTGTTACTCCAAATAGAACTTTATATCTAAATGAAAATATTAAAGAAGTAAATATCAATGATAATGAAATTTTCATACTTACAAAAGATGGAAGAGTTATCAAAAATGATTATAATCTTAGAAAAATTGATGAAATAAAATTTCAATTTGCTTTATTTTCCAAAAGCACATTATATAATGATTCTTTGTATATATTTGAAAAAACTGGCTATTTAATTAAATTAAATACAAATCTGAAAGATTTTACCGTATATAAATTAAATGAAGCTATTGATAAAAAAAGTTTTATGGCTAATGGTAAATTTTTCTATCACAATAAAGTTTTACAATTAAATTAAAATGAATCAAGAACTAAGCGATATTCTTATTAAGCATGGAATTATTTTAAAAAATATTAATTCTTTGGATATCCATGCTTTTAGCAAAAAGAAAAAACTAATTTGCTTTTATGGAGAAAATACAAAAAAACAATATTGTTTATTTTTATTTTCTTTTGCAAAAAGTAAGATTTTAAAAAAAGAGGGTTTAGAATTTGAAAATATTTTTCAAAATATAAGTCAAATTTTAAATTTAAAATTTAAAAATCATTTTATTTTTCATCAATCTCTAATTTGCTCAAAAGCAAAAGAATATTTATTCACCAAAGGAATTCAAAGTTATGCTTTTGTGTGATATTGGTAATACAACTGCAAGTTTTTTAAATGAGCAAAAATTTCATTCTATGAGCATAGAACAATTTTTACAGTATGAGCCGACACAAAAAGTGTTTTACATCAATGTTAATCCAAATTTAGAGCAAAGATTAAAGCAAAATCCTTTATTTATTAACCTTGCTCCATATTTTAATTTTGATACTATTTATAAGAATTTAGGAGTTGATAGAATAGCAGCTTGCTATACCATAGAAGATGGGGTAGTAGTTGATGCAGGCTCTGCAATAACTGTTGATATTGTTTCAAATTCAATCCATCTTGGAGGATTTATCCTGCCTGGTATTGAAAGCTATAAAAAATCTTTTGCCAGTATTTCTTCTCGCTTAAAACACGAACTTAACACTCAAATAAACTTTGATGCCTTTCCCCAAAGAACTATTGATGCTTTAAGTTATGGAGTTTTTAAAAGTATATATTTACTTATAAAAGATAGTGCATATGATAAAAAGTTATATTTTACAGGTGGCGATGGGCAATTTCTTGCAAATTTTTTTGATTATGCAATTTATGATAAATTTTTGATTTTTAGAGGTATGAAAAAAGCTGTTTGTGAAAATTTTATACTTTAAAAGATTAACCATATCTTTGGCTTTTCAATTATAAGCTTTATTTAAACTCAAAACAACTATATTTTGATATTATTAGCAAAATCAAACATACACAAAAGGAATTGATGATAATGGATCGAAAACACTTTGATGCCGTGGTAATTGGTGGTGGGATTTCTGGTGCTGCAGCATTTTACGAATTAGCAAGATATACTGATATTAAAAGTATTGCATTATTAGAAAAATACAATAACGCTGCAACATTAAATAGTCACAGCACAAGTAATTCACAAACCATCCACTGTGGTGATATAGAAACTAACTATACCTTGGAAAAAGCAAAAAAAGTTAAAAAAACAGCAGATATGATTGTAAAATATGGGCTCTTGCAAAATGCACAAAATAAATTCATGTATTCACACCAAAAACTTGCACTTGCAGTTGGGGAAAAAGAATGTGAATATATGAAAAATAGATATGAAGAATTTAAAGAATTATATCCTTATATTAAATTTTACACAAAAAATGAAATCAAACAAATAGAACCAAATGTTATTTTAGGTGAAGATGGTGTCAATGATAGGGCGGATAATATAGTAGCTATGGGTGTAGAAGAAGGTGAAATTTATACCACAGTAGATTTTGGACTTATGAGTCAAAATCTCATAGAGCAAGCTTGCAAACAAGGTAAAGATACTCATGTTGCTTACAATCAAGAAGTTGTGTTTATAGAAAAAAAAGATGATATTTTTTATATAAAAACAAGAGATTTTAAAGAATATAGTGCGAAATCTATTATTGTCAATGCAGGCGCACACTCGTTATTTTTAGCACATAAAATGGGTATAGGTTTAGACAAATCTTGCTTTCCTGTTGCAGGAAGTTTTTACATGGCAAAAAGAAAAATTTTAAATGGTAAGGTTTATATGGTGCAAAATCCAAAACTCCCATTTGCTGCATTACATGGCGATCCTGATTTACTAGCTAACATGAACACCCGTTTTGGTCCTACTGCTTTAGTTATTCCTATGCTAGAAAGATACCATGGCTTTAAATCTTTACCTGAATTTTTCAAAACACTTAATCTTGATATGAATGTAATTAAAATTTGTTTTAATCTTTTTAAAGATTCTACTATCAGAAATTATATTCTTTATAATTATTTATTTGAAATTCCTTATATCAACAAAAAACTTTTTGTAAAAGATGCTAAAAAAATAGTTCCTAGTTTAAAAACAGATGATATTTACTATGCTAAAAACTTTGGCGGGGTACGCCCTCAAGTGCTTGATAAAAAAGCAGGAGAATTAATGCTTGGAGAGGCTAGCATCACTGAAATTCCAGGTATAATTTTTAATATGACACCAAGCCCAGGTGCTACGAGTTGTCTTGGTAATGGTTATAGAGATGCAAAACTTATTTGTCAATACTTGGGTGCTAATTTTAATGAAGATTTATTTACTAGCGAACTGCTATAAAAAGGATAGGAAATGTTAAAAAAAACAAAAATAGTCGCAACAATTGGACCAGCAAGTGAAAATGAAACTACAATAAGACAAATGATTATTAATGGAGTGAATGTTTTTCGCTTAAATTTCTCACATGGAACTCATGAATATCATAGTCAAAACCTAGCCACCATTAGAAAAGTAGCAGCTGAACTTAATACAAGGATTGGAATTTTACAAGATATTAGCGGGCCAAAAATTAGAACCTTAAAAATTCCAGAAGCTTTTGAGCTAAAAAGTGGAGATAGACTAGACTTCTACAAAGATACTTTTGAAGGCGAAAAACTTTCTAATGAACATTATAAAGTCTGTATTAATCATCCCGAAATTCTTTCTATGCTAAAAGTGGGAGAATACATCTATCTTTGTGATGGCTCTATTAAAACTAAAGTTATACAAGTTGAAAAAGATTTTATCCAAACCCAAGTAGAAAATAGCGGGGTGTTTAGTTCAAATAAAGGAATTAACTTTCCAAATACAAAAATCAATATCGATGTTATAACTCAAAAAGATAAAGACGATCTTGCATGGGGTATTAAAAACGATGTTGATTTTTTAGCTATATCTTTTGTGCAAAATGCTCATGATATTGATGAAGTTAAAAAAATACTTGATGAAAATAATGCCAAAATTGCTATTTTTGCAAAAATAGAAAAATTTGATGCTGTTGAAAATATCGATGAAATTATAAATAGCAGCGATGGTATAATGGTAGCAAGAGGAGATTTAGGCATTGAAGTGCCTTATTATAGAGTGCCAAATATACAAAAACTCATCATTAAAAAAGCTAATGAGGCTAATAAGCCTGTAATCACTGCTACTCAAATGCTTTTTTCGCTTGCAAAATCAAAAACTGCCACAAGAGCTGAAATTTCAGATGTTGCTAATGCTGTACTTGATGGCACTGATGCGGTTATGCTTAGCGAAGAAAGTGCAGTGGGGATTGATCCGGCAAATGCGGTTGATATTATGACTCAAACCATTATAGAAACAGAAAAAAACTATCCTTATGAAAAATTTGAAAATTTTAAATGTTTTAACGAAACTGATATCATTGCCAAATCAAGCACACAACTAGCAACTGATTTAAATGCAAATGCAATTTTTACCATTACAAGCAGTGGTGCTTCTGCAGTTAAAACAGCAAGGTATCGTCCAAAAATGGATATCATAGCTATTACTCATTCTAAAAAAGCTTTAAATTTTTTAAGTATAGTTTGGGGAGTTCAACCTGCTATATTGATAGAAAAGCATGAAAATTTAACAGAACTTTTAAGCAATTCTGTAAAACTTGGAGTTGAAAAAGGCCTTATGAAAAAAGATGGGGTTTATACCCTTACTGCAGGATTTCCAGTAGGTGTTGCAGGAAGTACAAATTTAATTAGAATTTTACAAAAAGATCAAATTGAATATTATTTAAGTTTGGGAAAATAACCCAAACTTAATATTCTTCTTCTATCAAATCACATAAGCAGTGTATGATTAAAATATGCATTTCTTGAATTCTGGCCGTATCATCACTTGGGATGATTATATTATGCTCACATAATGCATTCATCGCTCCACCACCTTTTCCACTAAGCCCTATACATTTAGTGCCAATTTCTTTGGCCTTTTCAAAAGCTTTGATCACATTTGGGCTTTTTCCACTAGTAGAAATTCCAATCAATACATCATTATTGCTAGCTAAAGCTTCAACTTGTCTTGAAAAAACAAATTCAAAACCATAGTCATTTCCTATAGCACTTAAAGCAGAAGTATCAGTGCTTAGAGCAATAGCAGCTAAAGCCTTTCTTTCTTTTTTATATCTTCCACTAAGTTCAGCTGCAAAATGTTGGCTATCTGCAGCACTTCCACCATTTCCACAAATTAAAATTTTCCCACCACTTTTCAAGCACACTTTTAATTCTTGAGCAACCGTAGCAATTTGCTCTTTTAAATTCAAACTTTGCTCTAAAGTTTTTTGATGTTGAATAAATTCCTTTTCAATTTTATTTATCATTTGCAATCCTATTAATTATATTAGTAGTACTAAATCCATCTTCAAAGTCAATTAATTCTACTTTTTTTACTAAATTTGAACCCACTATTTCTTTGCCTTTATAATCAGCTCCTTTAACTAGCACATCAGGCTTTAAAAACTCTATCAGTTCATAAGGAGTATCATCATTAAAAATCACTACATAATCTACAAAATACATACTCGCAAGCATACATGCGCGTTGGAATTCTAAATTTATAGGTCTTGAGTTTCCTTTTAGTCTTTTTACGCTTTCATCTGAATTTAAACCTACAACTAAGATATCTCCTAGTTTTTTAGCTTTTTCAAGGTATTTTATATGACCATAATGCACAATATCAAAACATCCATTGGTAAAAACTACTTTTTGATTTTGTATCAACTTCACAAGCTCTTCTTTGCTTTTAATTTTATCTTCAAAAGAAGCTTTTTTTAGATTTTTAATCTCTTCTAAACTTACACTCACACTTCCTACTTTTGCTACCACAACAGCTGCTGCATCATTTGCTAACTCACATGCTTTTACAATATCAACTTTTAAGGCTAAAGCATAAGCAAGCATAGCTATAACACTATCTCCAGCTCCTGTTACATCATAAACTTCCAAAGCTTTTGCGGGAATAATATGTAATTTTTCATCAAAAAGTGCTATTCCTTCTTCGGATAAAGTTATAATAGAATAAGCTAAATTCAAATTATCTTTTAATTTTTTTAAAGCTTTTTCCAAATTATCAATTTTTTCTACACCCAAAGCTTGAATAGCTTCTTTTTTATTTGGGGTTAGTAAGGTTGCATTTTGATATTTGCTAAAATCACTTCCTTTTGGGTCAATCAAAATAGGTAAATTTAAAGTATTTGCATGCTCTATCAAAGCTTTTGTTACTTTTGAAGTTAAAACTCCTTTAGCATAATCGCTCAAAATAATTGCATCATAATCTTTTGCGATTGTTTTATACTCTTGGATAATTTCATCTTCTAATTTAGTATCAAAATCATTCTCATCATCAAGTCTTAAAACTTGCTGAGAATGTGATAAAACTCTACTCTTAAGAGGGGTTTTTCTATCTTTTTCTACTAATAATTTTGCATTTAAATTCTCTTTTAAAAACCTCCCACTCTCATCATCACCCACAAGCCCTAGAGCAAAAACCTCAGCACCAAGACTTTTTAAATTTGCATATACATTACCAGCTCCACCTAGTCTTTTATCTTCTTTTTGTGATTTCATCACCATTACAGGAGCTTCTGGAGAAATTCTAGTGCAATCACACCATATATAATGATCCACCATAAAATCCCCGACAATTAAAATTTTTGGCTTTTTAGAACTTAAAAAATCAAACATTTACTTCCTTTTCATAAAGCCTTTTGATCTCATCTAAATAATCTTTTACACCCTCTTCAAGACTAAATTTAGCTTTATATGAAAAACTCTCATCTAATTTTGCTTGAGTATGGAATTGATAAGCATTTTTGTAAGGATTAGGAATATACTCACAAGGATAATTAGTGTTTAATTCTTTTTGCAAAATATCTACTATATCTTGAAAAGTTCTTGCTTTACCCGTAGCTACATTATAAATTCCACTTTTTGCTTCTAAAGCTTGTAAATTTGCACTCACAACATCTTTAATATACACAAAATCACGATAAATTTGATCACTTCCTTCAAACAAACGCGGACTTTTACCCGCTAAAATTTGATGTCCAAATTGCAAAATCATAGAAGCAGTGCTATTTTTAAAAAATTCTCCCTTGCCATATACATTAAAATATCTAAGCCCAACTATATGCATTTTATCAAAATATTTTTTTGCTAATTTATCCATCATTAATTTTGAAAATGCATAAGGGTTTTTAGGGGCTTCACTTAAATTTACAGTTTGCGGGCTTGGAGCATCTCCATAAACTGAGGCTGAACTTGCATAGATTAGTTTTGCATTAAGTTCTAAAGCAAGTTCTATAAAATCTTTAAAAGTGTTTAAATTGGTCTTTAAAACTTTGTTTTGATCATAAACAGTTGTATCTGAAATTGCAGCCTTATGAAAGATCACATCAGGTTTAAAAGCTTTTATAACTTTTAAAGTTTTTTCATCATTAATATCGCCCACATAAAGCTCACCTTCAAAATCTAAAATATTCTTAAAATGACCAAAACTTTCTAAATTTCCATTTTCAAAAGTAGCACTTGATCGCATTTTATCCACAATCAAAACCTCATGTTTATCCTGAAGTTCTAGAGCAAGAGCAGAGCCTATAAAACCTGCTCCACCTGTTATCACAATTTTCATTGCCTATCCTTTAAATAATACAAAAGTTCTTTTAAATTTTTAAAGACCTTATAGTTTTTATCATCATTATAATTTTCATTAATCAAAAATAAATTTTTTATACTAGCATTAACTCCAGCTTGCATGTCACTTAAATTATCTCCTATAAAAAAAGATTGTGAAAAATCTATATAAAATTCTTTTTGTGCTTTTAAAAGCATGCCAGGTTTTGGCTTACGACATTCACAATTTTCTAAATGTGGGCAGTGATAAATTTTTTCTATTTTAATGCCTTTTTTCAAAAACTCACCTAGCATATACGAGCTTAAAATTTCAAAATCTTTTTCACTATAATAAGCCCTTGCAATACCTGATTGATTAGTAGCTACAAAAATTAAAAAATTTTGCTTTTGAAAAAATTCACAAAGTTCAAAAATACCATCACAAAATTCAAAATCACTAATCTTATGAACATATTTTTTATCTATATTAATAATCCCATCTCTATCTAAAAATAACGCCTTTGTTTTCATGAAAAAATTATAATGAATTTTTTTTAAGATTTTATAATTTATCAAGTAAAAAAGTTTTTTAAGCGACTTTAAATAAAAAAAGCATATAATTAAAAACATTTTATTTTCAATTTATATAGGAGTGATACAATGAAAAAGCTACTTGTTTTATCAGCTTTGGCATGTCTTAGTGTTTCAGCTTTTGCTGCGGATGGTGCTACACTTTATAAAAAATGTGCAGTATGTCATGGTGCTAAAGCAGATAAAGTTTATCTTAACAAAGTTCCTGCTTTAAATACTTTAACTGCAGCTGAAAGATTACAATACATGAAAGATTATGCAGCAGGTAAAAGAAATGCTTATGGCCAAGGTGCAATCATGAAGATTAACCTTAAAGGTTTAACAGAAGCAGATTTTAAAGCAATTGAAGAATACATCGAGAGCTTAAAAAAATAATTTGACAGCCTTTATGGCTGTTTTTCTTGATTTTTCTTTTCCAAAGCTTCTTTTTTTCTTTTTTCCAAAATCGCTGCATCATTTAAAGCTTCTTCGCTATCATTTAAAATAGTAAATTTATAATCATCGTCAAATTGCTTATTTTTGATCCCCCAAAGTAAAGCACAAATTGCCAAAAATAAAGCAACCATAGAAACACCTATCATCATCATTAAAACACCATTCATTTTTTAATCCTTAAAGCATTTAAAATCACTATTATACTACTAAAAGACATCGATAAAGCTGCAATTAAAGGATTAATCAAACCAAAAAAAGCTAAAGGCATGCTCAAGGCATTATAAAATAAAGAAAAAGCTAAATTTTGTTTAATAATTTGATAAGTTTTTTTAGCTATTTGTATAGCCTTTTGCAAGCTTTTTAAGTCGTTTTTTAACAATATAATATCACTATTTTCCATAGCAAGCTCAGAACCTTCTTTTAAAGAAACTCCAACACCTGCATAAGAAAGTGCTAAAGCATCATTTACTCCATCTCCTACCATTAAAACTTTACCTATTTGATTTAACCTAGCTATTGTTTGCATCTTATCTTCTGGCATACATGAAGCTTTGAAATTATTTATTTTTAATTTTTCAGCCACCTTACTTACAGCATTTAAATTATCGCCACTTAATATATAAATTTGCATTTTACATTCTTTCATAAATTCAATCAACTCTTCAGAGCTTTCTCTCATGCTATCTTCTAATTCAAAAACTGCTAATATAGTTTTATTTTTAGCAAATATAAAATGCGTAGTTTGAAATTCTTGTACTTGCATATGATTTTCTTTGAAAAATTTCTCATTCCCTCCCAAAAATTCATCTTTGTCTAAAAAGGCTTTATAGCCTCTTGCTTGAAAATTTTGAACTTTTTCAAATTCTATTCTACTATCTATTTTTCTATCTAAAAATTTTAAAATACTTTTAGCCACTGGGTGGTTAGTTAAATGTAAGAAATTTAATAATTCATTTTTATCCAACCTTTCATCTAAAAAGCTTTTTTTAACTTCCAAACTAGCCTTTGTTAAAACCCCTGTTTTATCAAATACAGTCACATTACACTTGCTCAAATCCTCCACAACACCTGCTTCTTTAAATAAAATTTTTTCCTTCAAACCAGCACTAATTGCTACTAAAGAACTCACCGGTGTAGCTAAAGCCAAAGCGCATGGACAAGCTATGATTAGCACAGAAACCATGCGTATCATGGCTTCTTCAAAACCTAAATTTAGTACAAAAAAAGTAAAAACAAAACACAACAAAGCACAAATTAAAATAATAGGCGAAAAATACTTACTTACTTGCTGTACCATTTTTTCTATTTTGGCTTTTTTAGCACTTGAATTTTCAAGTAAATTAATAATCCTAGCTAATTTAGAATCCTTATAAAGCGCATTTGCCTTATATAAAGCATTCCCGCTTAAAACTAAAGAAGCAGAATAAATCATATCATCTTTTTGCACATCAAGTGGTAAGCTCTCTCCGTTTAAACTAGACATATCTAAACTAATATTACCGCTAATACACACTCCATCTATTAAAACCCTATCGCCTTCTTTTAACTCTATAACATCTCCTATTTGCACCTCTTCTATATCAATATTTTCTATTTTTTCATTTTTTAATACCCTTACTTCATCACCTAAAAACGATCTCAAATGATCGAGCGTATCAAGGGCTTTTTTCTTACTTAAAAGCTCTAAATACTTTCCTATAAAAACAAAACAAATAATCATCGCCACAGAGTCAAAATATACCTGTGAAGCTCTTGAAAACATTGCCCACACTGAATATATATAAGCTAAACTTGCTCCACTAATTACCAAAGTATCCATATTAACATTTTTAAATTTCAAAGCATAATAGGCATTTTTATAAAAAATCGAGCCTGTGTAAAAAAGTACAGGAGTGCAAAGTAAAAATTCAGCAAAATGTAAAATATCTTTAATATCAGCTTCCATACCACTAAAAAACCCAGCATATTTAGCTACAGATATCCACATAATATTCATTACGCAAGCTATAGCAACTATTAATTTCGCATAAAAATCTCTTTTGGTTTGAGTTGCTCTTTGTTCATTTTTTGTAGGTAAATACACACTAGCTTTATAGCCTATGCTTTCTATATTTTGGATAATTTTTGCTAAATTTATGCTTTTTTCATCAAAAACAATTCTAGCTTTATGGGTAATAGAATTAATATCAACCTCTATCACTCCTTCGCTTTTAATGAGAATTTTTTCATTAAGCCAAACACAGGCTACACAATGAATTTCTTCTATCAGTAAAAAAACCTCGCTAAAGCCTTCTTTTGTTTTTTGTATGTATTTTTCATAGTCTTTAATACTATATTCTATTGTTACTGGGGTTAAAGTTTGATTACCAAGTTTTTCATAAAATTCCTCCAAATTATTCTCTTGTAAAATTTCATATACACTTTCACAGCCTTTACAACAAAAATAATTTCCATTTTTTTCTATCATTTGTTCTTGTTTAAAGCTTAATTGGCAATGCTTACATCTCATTTTATACTTTCTTTATAAGTTTTTACAATATTTTATCATTTTTTCAAACTTTCAATTTTAAAAATTATTTACAAAGCTATATTATAATTTCCAAAATTTGACAAAAAAGTATTTTTTTTAATAAAATCTTTTTTGAATAAACTAAAACAAAAACTACATTTTCTACATTTTATGAGGATATATGGAAAATACAAAAGAAAAGAAACAACACCAAAGAACACACATTCCTGTTGAAGGTTATAAAATAGAAGATTTAAAGTTGCTTGATTTAGAAAGCTTAGTAAAAATAGCAAATGAAGCAGAAATAGAAAATCCAAGAGAATTTAGAAGACAAGATCTTATTTTTGAAATTCTAAAAGCACAAACCAAAAAAGGTGGCTTTATACTCTTTACAGGAATTTTAGAAATTTCGCCTGAAGGTTATGGATTCTTGCGTGGAATGGACTCAAATTTAAGCGATAGTGTAAATGATGCTTATGTATCAAACTCACAAATTCGCAAATTTGCTCTGCGTGTAGGAGATATAGTTACTGGTCAAGTTAGAGAGCCAAAAGATCAAGAAAAATACTATGCTTTATTAAAAATTGAAGCAATCAACTATCTTCCATTAAAAGAAGCTAGAGAAAGACCTTTATTTGACAATCTTACTCCAATTTTTCCAACTGAAAAAATCAAATTAGAATATGATCCTTTAAAATTAACAGGTAGAATGCTTGATCTGTTTGCTCCTATTGGAAAAGGTCAAAGAAGCTTAATAGTAGCACCTCCAAGAACTGGTAAAACTGAGTTAATGAAAGAACTAGCTACCGCTATTGCTAAAAATCATCCGGAGGCTCATTTGATTGTACTTTTAGTAGATGAGCGTCCTGAAGAAGTTACAGATATGCAAAGATGTGTTAAAGGCGAGGTTTTTAGCTCTACTTTTGACTTACCTGCCTATAATCATGTTAGAGTGGCTGAACTTGTTATAGAAAAAGCAAAAAGGATGGTAGAAACAGGTAAAGATGTCATTATATTACTTGATTCTATTACAAGATTAGCAAGAGCTTATAATACTGCCACACCAAGCAGTGGTAAAGTTTTAAGTGGCGGGGTTGATGCAAATGCCTTGCATAAGCCAAAGCGCTTTTTTGGTGCAGCTAGAAATATAGAACATGGTGGCTCATTAACCATCATAGCAACTGCTTTGATAGAAACAGGCTCAAGAATGGATGAAGTGATTTTTGAAGAATTTAAAGGAACAGGAAATAGCGAAATCGTTCTTGATAGAAATATTTCAGACAGAAGAATTTACCCTGCAATTAACATCATAAAATCAGGCACTAGAAAAGAAGAATTACTCCAAGGTGTTGAAAAACTTCAAAAAATTTGGGCAATTAGATCAGCTATTTCACAAATGGATGATATAGAAGCTTTAAAATTCTTATACTCTAAAATGCTAAAAACCAAAAGCAATGAAGAGTTGTTATCCATCATGAATGAGTAGTAATGCTCCAAGCTCTTGCTGTTAAATACAGACCAAAAAATTTCAATGAGCTTGTAGGGCAAAATACTGTTTCTACAAGCTTAAAATATGCTCTTGAAAATAATCGCTTAGCACATGCTTATTTATTTTCAGGATTACGCGGAAGTGGAAAAACTTCAAGTGCAAGAATTTTTTCAAGAGCCCTAGTATGTGAAAAAGGACCAAGTGCTAACCCTTGTGGAGAATGTTCTCAATGCTTATCTTCACTCAGTGGCTCTAATATAGACATTATAGAAATGGATGCTGCAAGCCATAGAAGCTTAGAAGACATTCAAGAGCTTATCGAGCAAGTTAAATACGCTCCATCTTTAGCTAGGTTTAAAATTTTTATTATCGATGAAGTGCATATGCTTACCCCACAAGCAGCAAATGCCTTGCTTAAAACCTTGGAAGAACCACCAAGCTATGTAAAATTTATACTAGCAACAACTGACCCTTTAAAACTTCCTGCTACGGTTCTTTCAAGAACGCAGCATTTTAGATTTAAGCAAATTTCTATTCACGATATCTTAAATCATCTTGAGTGGATTTTAGAAAAAGAAAATATCAATTATGAAAAAGAAGCTTTAAAACTCATAGCAAGAAGTGGAAACGGTTCTTTAAGAGATACTCTAACTTTATTAGATCAAGCCATAGTATATTGTCAAAATCATATACAAACACAAAAAATTACTGCGATGCTAGGCTTTTTAGATCCATCTAAAATTGAAGAATTTTATCAAGCCATTTTAGCTAGCGATAAAGATAAAGTTCTTGAGTTTTTAAAAGAATTTGAAGATTACGAGGCAAGCAATGTCATTGATGAGATGATATTTTTTTTAAAAGAAGCATTTTTTGCCAAAAACAATCTTTTTTCTATGTTAATTTACGAAAGATTTTTTAGAATTCTTTCGCGTGCTAAGACTATGTTAAATTCTAGCGATGATGATAGTTTTGTACTTTGTGTTATGGCTTTCATGCTTATAGAAGCAACTTATCTAAAAAGTATTGATGAGGCTATTTACAGTAAAAGTCCAAAACAAGATAACACACCAAGCCCAAAACAACAAGAAATTCTTTCTACACAAACAATTAAAGAAGAAAAACTTAATCCTTATGAAAGTTTGTTAAAAGCTATTTACAAAAGAGATTATGATTTAGCTGAAGTTTTCAAAAAAACTACGCAGTTTATTTCTTTTGAAGATGATATTTTAAGTATTAGCTCACATGCTAAAGATGATGATAGAAAAACCCTAAACAATGGCTTTAAATTAATCAAAGTCTTGCTTCATGAGCTTTTTGGAGAAAAAACACAAATTAAAATTCAAAAAATAGAAACTATAGATACCCAAAAATTACAAGATATATTCAAAACTCCTATAAAACAAGAAATAAAAAGTACTCCGAATTTAAATGAACATTTTGAAAATTTTAAAAAAGATGCTAAAAAATACGATCCTAAAGACGAAACCAAAGAAGCTCTCAATAAGCTCTTTGGCTCCCCAACTATACAAAATTAAAAACTGCCGTTGATTGAAATATAAATTCTTCTTCCTTCTTCTATGCGATTATAAGTATTTACCCAAGTATCCTCACCTTTGTTTTTATAAGACTCCCAATCATTTGTAAAACTTTTATCAAAAAGATTATAAATTGCCGCATTAATATTCCATTTTTTATTGATATCATAACGCACACCCATAGAAGCTAAAAAGACATCTTGATAATACTCTCTATTAATATTTGTATCACCCATATAACGATCTATTTGCCATTCGCCTTTTATCCATGGAGTGAATTTGCTAAAGATATTATAACTTGCTTTTAACATGATATTATGTTTTAGACTATCAATTTCTGGTTTTCCTATCATAGTTTTATCTTGCGCATCTTTAATTTCACTATCAAGATAAGTATAAGCTAAATCTAAATTTAAATGCTCTACAGGAGTAATCCCGGCTCCAAGTTCTATGCCTCTATACTCAACCTTGCCATGATTAATCGCCTGATAGCATGTATCAGCTTCACATTTTCCAATACCCAAAATCATATTGCTATTACTAAATTTTTGACTAGAAATTTTATCTTTAAAATTTGTTAAAAAGCCAGTTGCTGAAATATAAAACAAATCATTATTATAAACAGCGGCTAGTTCATAATTAAGCGATGTTTCTTCTTTTAAATTCGGATTTCCATACATAGGGTACTTACCTTGTCCACTATAATTATAAGCACCAGCTATCAATCTATTAGCATATGGAGTTCTAAAGCCTGTTGAAACACCGCCTTTTAAAGTAAGCTCACTAGTGGGATTATAAACCAAATAAGCTCTTGGAGAAATATTATTTCCAAAAATTTCATGATGATTATACCTCGCGCCAAAAGTAAATCTCAAATCATCTCTTATGCTATATTCATCTTCTGCAAAAAAAGCTAATAAATATTGATCAAAATTCGTAGGATTAGCGATTTTATCTTGCATTTTTTCAAGTCTATACTCACCACCCACGCTTAAAATATGACTTTGGCCTAAAGGAATAACTGATCTTGTATCTACAATAATATCTTCAGCAACTATATCTCTATTTTGCCCTAAAAATGGCTGATTTGCTTGGCCAACTACCTCACGCCCATCGTTACTTACACGGTTATACTGCAAGGTAGAAGTAATTGAAAAATCTTCGTACACACCCTCATGACTTAGATAAGTTACCAACTTATCTACTTGCATGGTATCTGTATAACCACCTGTTAAAGCCCCATTATTACCAGATGGTTTAGTCAGTGTTCCTAGTTGTCCTTTTTTATTATCATAATGATTTCTTGAAAAATCAATATCAAATATCAAAGTATTATAATCATCTACTAAATAATTTAACCGAGTTCCTAAATTAAAATTATTAGCTTTTGTAGGACTTTGAGCCTGATCACCTTGCACTCTTTGTCCACTCCCATTACTAAATTCAACATTAGATTGCTCTCTATAAAATTCTCTAAAACGCAAAGTAAGTCCCAAACGATCATTCATCAATGGGCCACTAGAATATATACTTGCGCCATAAGTATTACCCCATTCTTTATGTGCATTAAAAATACTATCCAAACTAAATGATGTTTCCCACTCGTTACTTACTTTTTTTGTGATGATATTTACAACACCACCCAAAGCTTCAGAACCATATAAAGTGCTCATTGGCCCTTTTATTACTTCTATTCTTTCTATACTAGAAATTGGTGGTAAGAATGAATTTGAAATTTCATTAAAACCATTAGGTCCTACTTCTCCACCTATTCCTTGACGACGCCCATCAATCAAAACTAAAGTATATCCAGTAATACCTCTCATGGTAATATTATAAGAGCCTGTTTTTCCTTTACTAGCAAATAAATCTACACCAGGAATATCAGCAATAGCTTCAGCAACATCTCTATAAGGCTTACTCTCTAAATCTTTTTTACCAATCACATTTATAGTAGCAGGAGCTTCTTTAATATCTTGAGAAAATCCCGAAGCACTCACTATAGAACTATCTAATAAAACTTCTTGTGATAAAGCATTACAGACCAAAAGACTAGCAACACAAACTGACAAGCAATAATTTTTCATTATTTCCTTTCTTAAATAAACAAAATTTTCAAAGTTGGAATATTATGATAATAATTATTAATTTAAAATAAATTTATTATATCAATTATGATAATTGTTATTAATAAATAATTTAATTTTCAGTAATATAATCACAAAAATTTTTAAAGCGAGGATGTATGGAATTTTTAAAAACTTATATTGACTTAATTATATTTATTGTTTTAGGGTTAATGGCATTTATTGCTATATGGTGCACTATAGAACGCATCTTATTTTTTAGAAAAATTAAACTAAATGATTATCAATGCCAAGAAAAATTTGATGATGCAATTAGTGAAAATATCACCATGCTTTATATTATTTACACTAACGCTCCTTATGTAGGACTTTTAGGAACTGTAGTAGGGATTATGATTACATTTTACGACATGGGAGCAAGTGGAAATATTGATGTAAAATCTATTGTTATTGGCTTATCGCTGGCTTTAAAGGCTACTGCTTTGGGAATTTTAGTTGCCATCCCTTCTTTGATGGCTTATAATGGGTTGCTTAGAAAAATATCAACTTTGAGTAATGCATATCGTATTTTTAAGGATAAAAATGCTTAAATTACCAAAAAATGAAAGTTTAAATATTATTCCTTTTATAGATATAATGCTTGTTTTACTAGCCATTGTTTTAAGTATATCCACTTTTATCGCACATGGTGAAATCAAAATCAATCTACCTCAAAGTGAAAATTCAAATTCCATAAGTGAAAATAAAGACAAAATAAGCATCTTAATCGATAAAGAAAATAAATTTTATATCGATGGAAAAACAGTTTCCATAGAAGAAATAAAAGAAAAATTTGACACTATAAATTCTAAAACCTTAGTAGAGTTAAAAAGCGATAAAGAAGCAAAATTTGAAAGCTTTGTAAAAATTATTGATATTTTAAAAAATAAAAATCATGAAAATTTTCAAATTTTAACAGAGCAAAAAAGATGAAGACTTTTATAAGTAATCATAAAAATCAATCATTTTTCATTACTTTATTTATCTTTTTACCTTTACTTTTTGTTTTTCTTTATACTAAGAATTTTTTACATATACAACATAACACTACAAAGGAAGAAAAATTTAATATAGCTGTAAAACAATTTTTACAAGATTCTCCTAAAGTAAAAAACGAACAATCTAAACAAGAAAAAATAAAAAAAATAGAACAAGTAAAAGAAAAACCTATCGTTCAACCTAAAAAAATAAATACTTCAACCGATACTAAAGCAACAAATCGATTAAAAGAGGAAATAAAATCTCAAAAAATAACATCTCAAGAAAAAAACATCCTGATAAATTCTCAAGAAAGTATATCTTTAACTAATAACAATGAACTTTTAAAAGAAGTTAAGCAAGCTATAGATAAAGCTTTAATTTATCCTAGGCAAGCTCGAAAAATGCGGATGAGTGGTGAAATTTTAGTAGAATTCACATGGACTAAGGATAAAAGCTTATTAAACTTAAAAATATTAAAACCATCAAAATATAAACTATTAAATGATAGTGCCTTAGAAACTATACGCATAGCATCTAAGAATTTTCCACAATATGAAAAAACTTTTCATATAAGAATACCTTTAATATACAAAATAAACTAAGCAATTTTACTTAGTTTATTTTGATTAAATTATGTCCTTTATAGATCCCATAAATTTTATAATCTCCATTTTTAAGCATCAAAACTACAGGATATTCTTCTTCATAACCTTGTTCCATTCCAGGACTTCCTTGAGGCATACCAGGAGCAGAAATACCTATAACATCCTCAGGTTTATTTTCCAAAAGCCAAGCAACTGCATCTTCAGGAACATGCCCTTCTATAGCATAGTCATCAATCACGCCAGTATGACAGCTTTGATACATAAGCTGAATATTCATTTTTTCTTTTATTTTTAAAAAATCTTCACTTTTGTGTATTTGTACTTTATAGCCTTTATCTTTCATATAATTAGCCCAAAGATCGCAACATCCACAAGTGGGACTTTCGTAAATATTTAATATTTTTTCATTAGCCAATAAGCTTGTAAAACCAAGCGTTAAAGTTAAAAATAATTTTTTCATATATCCTCCAAAAATAAAAAAGATACAATACATTATAAAAATTAATATTTTATATCAAAAACCAAAAATATCAACTATGGTTAATTAAAAATATTAAATTAAAGTATTACTACTAAATAAAATTTCTAAATAACTTTTCTGATTTTCTACCACTTAACAAGTACTATAACCTTCTTTTTATTTTGTAAACTAA
>NZ_JAKMQP010000010.1:0-65132 GCF_025771615.1 Campylobacter sp. IFREMER_LSEM_CL292 | reverse complement strand
ATATACATAACCTTGATTATTTTTGATATTATATCAAAAAACTTTTGAGGAATATATATGCAAATACAACAAAACAATTCTTTAATTTATAATACTTTAACAAAAAAACTAAGTTCACTTGTGCCTATAAAATCAATAAGAAGAAAATTAAGAAATCATATCCAATATAAGTTAGAACACCCTAGAGTGGCTAATTATCTTTCAAACAACTATATCAATCCTTTTTTAGATGGGAAAATTCCTCATTTTAATTTTAAAAAAAAACATCATTTTAAAAATGATAAAATTATTTGGCAATTTTGGTATCAAGGTAAAAATCAAGCTTCGCCTATGATACAACAATGCTTTAACTCTGTACAAGAACAAATGAAAGATGACTACACAATCATCATTCTAGATAAAGATAATATAAAAGATTACCTTGATTTTCCATCATTTGTTATAGAAAAATTAGAAAATAATTTTTTTGGAGAAAAAACTATAACTTTTTTTTCAGATCTTTTAAGAGTATGCTTACTTGCAACTTATGGAGGTATATGGTGTGATGCAAGTATATTTTTAAGCTCTAAAATTCCTAGTGAGCTTTGTGATAAGGATTTTTTTACCTTTGAAAGATCAAAAACAAAACCTGGCAAAGAAAAATTGAAAAAATTTATCAAAAGTGGATATTTTTCTTATGGATATTTTAACTGGAATGATGATTTTAAAGTTAAAATGCTAAATAGTTTTATAATCTCAAAATCTCATCACAAAAATATCCAAGCTATGAAAAACATACTTATATATTATTGGTTAAATGAGAAAAACTCTAATAACTTTTATTATTTTACTTTTCAAATTATCTTTGAACTTTTAAAAAAACATGGCTTTGTAAATGATACCTATAAAAATATGAGCGATATAGAATGCCATTTATTACAATTTAGCGCCAAAGAAAAATTTAATCCAACTCTTTGGGAAGAAATTCAAAAGCAAAGTTTTTTACACAAACTCACGCATTTTAAATCTATAAAAAAAGATTCAATGATAGATAAAATCATCATGCAAAGTTGATTTTATCTAAAAATACTTTTTATTTTTTGCCAAATTTTCCAAAGATCATAAGGAATTTTTGTTTGGATAAAAGGTTTAATTATAGGTAATTTTTCCTTTAAATTTAAAGGATCTTTTTTAAATTTTTTAATCATCAAAGCTTTTTTTACATAAAAAGGCAAAAATGTCTCTTTTATAGCCAATACATTTTCACTTTTTTGATCTTTAAAAAATTCTATTAATTCTAAAGCTGTTATCATCCTACTTGCTGCTTTTAAATAGTTTTTTGCCTCTTTAGCATTTTCTCCAAAAAATTCATATAAGTCTTTAAAATACTCTGATACATTTGCCTTTGTGACTTTCTTATCATGATTTGATATACTATTTGCTCTCAAACGGCACAAATACAATCTTTTAGGAAAAATATAAATATTACTAGCACAGCTAAATAAAACCATGCCAAAATGAATATCTTCATTGATAATTTTGTTAATAAATTTAAGTTTTAATTGTTTTAAAAATGAAAAATCTATCATACCGCCCCAACTAAATGAAATATCTCTAGAACCTACTTTTGTAGCTTGTTTAGCATAGTCTCTTGGAGTGATAGTGCATTCTTGAGTAAAATTAAATATATTCATCCTTGTCTTTTGACCTTTATCTTCTATACCATCATCATAAATACAAGCATGATCAAACCATAATACATCTACATTTTGCATTCTCGCAACGCACTCTTCTATGCAGTTTAACTCCCAATAATTATCAGAATCTAAAAAGATAATATAATCAATCTTTGGAATTTCTAATTTATCATCTACTAAAGCATTTTTATGTTTATAAATTTTATAAATATTTTGTGGGTTATTGCCAACAATCTTAAAAATATTTAATTCATTTTCTTTTTCAATATATTGTATTTCATATTCACCATAAAAAAATTCTATACCTACATTTCTAGCACTACTTAAACCACCATTTTTTTTATCAAAAAGAGTAATTCTTTTATCTTTTAAAGTGTATTCTTTTGCAATATTAAGTGAGTTTTTATCTGTACTGCCATCATTTACTAGTATGATTTCTAAATTAGTATAAGTTTGATTGATTACACTATCTAAACATTCTTTTAGATATTTTTCTACATTATATATGGGAATTACTACGCCTACTTTTTTCATGCTTTATCTCCAAATCACTTTTTCATTTTTTATAGTTTCAAGATAAATTTGATGATTGATTTCAAGCATATTTTTGCTATTTTCTTCATGGTAGATATGATAAGCCAGAGCATTAAATTTAAGCCTTTTAAACACTCCCTCATTAAATAAAAATCTAGCTACAAACTCGCTATCTTCCCTACCCCAGCCTATAAATTTTTCATTAAATCCCTCAATGGCTTCAAAATCACTTTTATAAAAGCTCATATTGCAGCCTCTTATACCTTTAATAAGTTGTGATTTTTTAAAAAATTTCTTAACTAGTTTTGAAAATTTATATATACATTTAGCTAAAAAAATATTTCTTTGATTTTTAAAACCCTTTTTATTAAAAGCCAAACTAAAATCATTTTTGCTTAAAAGTTCTTTGCTTTCTTTTTCATTTAAAATCACCCTAGAACCTTGCAAAAATACTTTTTTTTGTGCAAATTTCAAATGATCAGCTACAAAACTTTTTTCTAAAACCATATCTCCATCTATAACGATTATATATTCGCTTTTAGAAGCTTTAATAGCTTTGTTTCTAATCTCACTTAGTCTAAACCCCTCATCTTCTTGCCAAATATGCTCTAACTTACATGGAAAATCTTTCTGATAAGCTTGTATAAGCTTGACTGTATCTTCCCTGCTTCCATCATCAGCTATTAAAACCTCATCTGGTAAAGGCTCTAAGTTTTTAACGCTATCAAGCACCAAAGCAAGCCTTTCTTTTTGATTATAGGTTGTGATGATTAAAGCACAAGTTTTTGGCTTTTGTTTTTTTAACTCATACAATTTCATATATTTAAAAAAGGCCCCAAGACCATTACAAGTACTTATGATAAAGCCTTTATAGCCATAAAAAATCCCTTTTTTCAAAACATAATTTCTAAAAAACGTCCAAATTCCTCTTAGCAATGCCTTGCAAACACTACTTTCTCTGTGTAAATTTTGCAAAGCCCAAAGCTTAGAGTATTTTTGAAGCTTATCTAGCAAACTATCGATATCATCAAACGCAAAATGTCTCAAACCATTTTGCAACTTAATCTTTTTACTATCTTCATGTAAAATCAAACTCTCATGTACTAAATTTTCATTAAAATTAGTATGGGTTTTATTAAACACCCGCATTACATGATCAGGCCACCATCCACAAGCTTTAATCCACTCTCCATTGTATAAATTTTCTCTTGGTAAAGCTATGATATCTTCTTTATTAGGCTCAATTTGCCCTAATTCTTGTAAAAATTCTTTCTTAGCAAGCTCATCTGCGTCAATATTAAAAATCCAATCATTGCTAGCATAACTTATGGCTAAATTTTTTAAAGGTCCAAAACCTATAAATTTATGCTGATAAATCTTGATATTTTTATAACTTTTACTAAATTCATAAGCAATTTTTAAAGTATCATCATTGCTATCATTTTCTATCAAAACTATCTCGCCAAATTCTTGCAAAGATTCCAAGCAAGCTTTTAAAGTTTTTTGAGCATTTTTAACAATCATTATCACACTAATTTGCTTTAAATCCATTTTATATCCTATAAATACAACTCATGATTATATCTTTTAAATCTCTTATGAAAGAAAAAATACTCATCAGGTTTAAATTTAATCATCTCTTCACAACACTTTGCTTGATACTTAGTAAGCTCTTCTATGCTTGCCTTACCTGCGTCTAAAGCCTTAAAAGTTTTTACAAAAAATTTCTCATCTTTTTGATACACAAAACAAGGTAAAATCATAGCATTTGTTTTTTTAGCAAGCACACTTGCACCTGCTATGAAATTTACTTCTTGGTTAAAATATTGTATTTTTACACTTTCACTATCCACTGCATCTTGATCGGTTAAAATTCCAAGCGATCTACCTTCTTTTAAGGCTTTTAGCATTTTTCTAAGCCCGCCCTTTTTTTCTATAAGCTCTATGTTAAATTGCGTGCGATTTTTACTTAAAATTTTATCCATTATCACGCTATCAAGTGCTCTTCCAACTATGGAAATTCCTTGAAATTTAGCTCCAAAAGACAAAGCCAAAAGCTCCCAGTTACCATAATGAGCCGTAGTTACAATCAAGGGTCTTTTACTTTGCATTATATTTAAAATTTGCTCCTCATCATCAAAGCAAATTTTATCGATAATTTCTTCTTTGCTTGCATTTTGATTTTTGATAAAATCAATCCCAAATTTAGCAAAATTTTTATAGATATTAAGACTAGTTTCATCACGCCATTTTTGATCTTTTTCAGGAAAGCAAATTTTTAAGTTTATGTCAATGATTTTGCGGTGTTTGTGATTTAACTTATAAGTGATTAAAGCAACCAAATTTGCAAAAGAATTTAAAAGTTTTACAGGTAAAATCTTCACAAGGGCTTTTAATATATAAAAAAGGCTTAGATATACATAATTTATCATTTTTCTAAAAGCTCACAAGCTAGTTTAAAAATATCTTTTTCATCGATATTTTGTATGCAAAAATCACTTTTATCTATATGTTTTGAATGCAGTATTTTTTTACCTGCATTGATTGTTTTGTTGATATTTGTTTCATAAGTATTTCTTTGGCTAGGAGTAGCACCAAAAATCGTTATAGAAGGCTTGTTTAATGCAAAGGCTAAATGAGTAGGCCCGCTATCATTTCCGATGATTAGATCGCTTGCTTTAGTTAAAGCACAAAGCTCACTTAAGCTTAATTTTGGTGCAAGTTCTATTTTCAAATGTTTTAAATTTAAAACTATATCTTTAGCAAAATTAAACTCATTAACATTACCCCAACCAAGCATGATTTTTGCACTAGTAAAATACTCTAAAAGCATTCTGCAAAGTAGTATCAAACGCTCTTTTGGGTAAATTTTATTAGGCATAGATGAGCCTACATGTATGAGTATATTTGGCGCACTTTCACTTAAAGAAAGCCTTTGTTCTAAGCTTTCTTTTAACTCATCATCTACACTAAAACAGCTTTGTTTTAACTCTATGTCACTATGATCAAAATGTTCATTTAACACATAAGCTACCAAAGAAAGATTACGCACGATAATATTTTCTTCATAATTACACGCAAATTTATGTGTATAAAAATTACTCGCAAAGCTCTCTTTTATGCTTTCTTGATCAAAACCAAAAGTATTAGCACATAAAAATTTACTCACTAAAGCAGATTTAATCAAACCTTGCAAATCAATCACAACATCATATTTATTTTGCCTAGCTTCAAAAAGCATAGCAAAAACTTCTTTGAATTTTCTATCTTTCAAAGGCAGGGCATAAACTTCATTGATCATTGGATGATCTTGCAATAATCCTGCAAATCTTGCATCTACAAACCAATCAATACTCGCCTTAGGATAATGCTTTTTAATAAATTGTAAAACAATTACCGCATGGATGATATCTCCAAGTGCAGATAATTTAACCAAACCTATTTTCATATACTACTTTATTTTTAAATTTTCTGTTATGATTTTAACAAAGATTTTTTTAAAAAAAGGTTTATCATGCAAGAATATATTTGCGTTTTTGATTGTGAGAGCATTCCTGATGCAGAATTGATAAAACATCTTTATGATTTTAATGGCGATGATTTAAGCATTAGCAAGCAAGCTTTAGAAAGACAAAAAGAAGAAAGTGGAAGTGAATTTTTACCCCTACCTTTTCATAAAGTTGTAAGCATTTGTGCAGTGATTGCAGATAAATTTGGAAATTTCATCAAAGTCAATAAAATCAAAGGCGAAAATGAAAAGCAAATGCTAGAAGAGTTTTTTAACTTCATAGACAAACACCAACCCCGCCTTGTAAGTTTTAATGGTAAAAGCTATGACATGCCTTTGCTTGTTATAAGAGCATTAAAATATAATATCAACGCAAGTGCTTATTTGGACGCAAGCGATAAATGGAATAACTACAAAAGCAAATTTGTAGAAAATAAACATTGTGATTTATTAGAATCTTTAGGAAGTTTTGGTCAAAAAGGCTTAAGACTTGACACGCTTTGTGCTATGGCAGGACTTCCTGGAAAATATGATGTGCATGGAAATGAAGTATTAGAACTTTTTTATCAAAACAAATTAGAAAAAATTCACGAATACTGCGAAAGTGATGTGTTAAACACCTATATGCTATTTTTAAAATACGAACTCATTAAAGGTAATTTAACCCAAGAAGATTATCTTAATATTTTAGAAAATTTCAAAGAAGAACTTTTGCAAAAACATAGCGATAAAAGCTATCAAAAGCCATTTTTAGAGGCCATAGAAAAAGAAAAGAGCAAGTTTTAAATTAATTAAGAAAAGTATATTAAAATAACTATTATTAAATATCACAAAAAGGATAAAAATGAAAATTTTAATCACCGGTGGCGCAGGATACATAGGCTCTCATACTTTAAAACAATTTTTAGAAACAAATCATGAAATTTGTGTATTAGATAATCTTTCAAAAGGCAGTAAAAAAAGTTTGGATGAACTTTCTAAAATCAGACCTTTTAAGTTTTTTGAGCAAGATTTAAGCGATTATGCTGGGATTAAAAAACTTTTCAAAGAAGAAAAATTTGATGCAATTGTGCATTTTGCAGCTAGTATTGAAGTTCCTGAAAGTATGGAAAATCCTTTAAAATATTATATGAACAATACCGCAAACACAAGTAATCTAATCCAAACTTGTTTAGAAACAGGTGTGAAAAAATTCATTTTTTCTTCAACCGCAGCTACTTATGGAGAGCCACAAACTCCTATCGTAGATGAGCAAAGTCCATTAGCACCGATTAATCCTTATGGACAAAGCAAACTAATGAGCGAAAAAGTCTTGCAAGATGCTAATATGGCTAATCCTGAATTTAAATACTGCATTTTAAGATACTTCAATGTAGCAGGTGCTTGCATGAGTTATCCTATAGGTCAACGCTATCCAAAAGCTACTTTACTTATCAAGGTTGCTGCTGAAGTAGCCACAGGAAAAAGAGAAAAACTTTATATTTTTGGTGATGATTATAATACTAAAGATGGTACTTGTATTAGAGATTTTATCCATGTTGATGATATTTCAAGTGCACATTTAGCTGCTTTAGAATACTTAGAAAACAATGAAAGTAATATTTTCAATGTAGGATATGGACACGGTTTTAGCGTAAAAGAAGTTATTGAAACCATGAAAAAAGTAAGCGGAGTAGATTTCACGGTAGAACTTGCACCAAAAAGAGCTGGGGATCCTTCTGTGCTTATTTCAAATGCTGATAAAATCAAAACCCTAACCAATTGGAAACCAAAATATGATAATTTAGAATTAATCTGTAAAAGTGCTTATGAGTGGGAAAAACAGTGTTAAAAAAACTTTTTTTCATACTCAATGCCCATGATAAGAAATTTTTATTTGCTTTGCTAATTTTTTCTATTTTTATAGGATTTATAGAAAGCTTTGCTATTTCTTTGATCATGCCTTTTGTATCAGTGGCGAGTAATTTTGAGCTTTTAGAAAAAAGCTCCTATTTTCAACCTGTATATGAGTATTTAAATTTACCAAGTTATAAGATTATTGCTTATTTTGGCTGTATATTAATCGCCTTTTATATTTTTAGAGCCTTTTTGAATGCCTTTTATTTTCATTTGCTTGCGCGTTTTTCTAAAGGGCGTTATCACAGCCTTGCTTGTCGTATTTTTGATAAATACTTACATCTTGAATATGAGAATTTTACTAATAAAAATCAATCAGAACTTTTAAAAACCATCACACAAGAAGTATTTCATTTAAGCACTTTAATTAGTGCTTTTTTACTTATGCTAAGTGAAAGCTTTGTGGTGTTTTTACTTTATACTTTATTGCTAATTATCAACTATAAAATCACCCTAGCTTTAAGTGCTTTTTTACTTTTAAATGCTTTTATTTTGATTAAAATCCTCTCACCCTTGGTAAAAAAAGCTTCCATAGCTAGAGAAGAGGCGATGAAAAATTATTTTGAAATTTTAAATGCAAATTTAAACAACCTTAAAATCATCAAACTCAAAACCAAAGAACAAAGCACACAAAAACTTTATGAAATTCAAAGTGGGCTTTTTGCCAAAGCAAATATTAGCAATGAAAGCATGTCAAGCATTCCTAGAATTTACCTTGAAGGTATAGGTTTTTGTATGCTTTGTTTTATTGTGGTGTATTTAGTTTTAAGATATGAAAGTGATATTTCATCTATCTTAGCAACTATTACTATTTTTGTGGTGGCTCTTTATAGGCTTATGCCAAGTGCTAATCGTATCATCACAAGTTATAATGAAATCACATATTATAAAAACTCTTTAGATATTATTTATAATATGCTCAATGAAAAAGAAGAAAAACTAGGCGATGAAAGTATTGAATTTAAAGAAAAAATCTTTTTGAAAAATCTTTTCTTTGCTTATAAGGGCAAGAAAAATTTATTTAAAAATTTAAATTTTGAGCTTAAGAAAAATGAAAAAATCGCTTTTATAGGTAAAAGTGGAAGTGGTAAAAGTACTTTAGTTGATCTTATCATAGGACTTTTAAAACCAAGCGATGGAGCTATTTTTGTAGATGGAATTAAGCTTGATGAGAGCAATATAAAAAGTTTTAGAAGTAAAATTGGCTACATACCTCAACAAATTTATCTTTTTAATGATTCTATTGCTAAAAATATTAGCTTTGGAGAAGAAGTAGATGAAGCGCTTTTACACAAAGTGATCAAACAAGCTAATCTTGAAAGCTTTGTAAATTCACTTGAAGATGGAGTGCATACTAAGGTGGGTGATTCAGGTTCGTTTTTAAGCGGGGGTCAAAGACAAAGAATAGCCATAGCAAGAGCACTTTATCAACAACCTGAAATTTTAGTTTTAGATGAAGCAACTAGTGCTCTTGATCAAGAAAGTGAAGCAAAAATCATGGAAGAAATCTATAAAATTTCAAAAGATAAAACCCTCATCATCATAGCCCATAGGCTCTCAACTATACAAGGTTGTGATAGAGTATTTGAAGTAAAACATGGGCATTTGAAGGAACAAGTATGAAAATCACTTTCATCATAGCTACTTTAAATTCAGGCGGTGCTGAAAGAGTATTAGTCACTTTAGCTAATGAACTTTGTAAAAATCATGAAATAAATATTATTAAATTCCACAAAGAAGACTCTTTTTACAAGCTTGAGCCAAAAATCAAACTTTTTACCCTAGAGCAGTTTGACTTTTCCACTCTTTATAATAAAATAGCCTCACGCATTAAAAAATTCAAAGCCTTAAAACAAGCACTTAAAGACCACAAAAGCGATGTTTTTATCTCATTTTTAGATACAACTAATATTGCTTGCATTTGGGCAAACAAAGGTTTAAATACACCTTTAATCATTAGCGAACATAGCTCTTATACTTATTTAAAATCTAAAATTTGGAAGTTTTTACGCCGTATAAGTTTTCCTCATGCAAATGCTTTAACCGTGCTAAGTAATGATGATAAAAATTACTATGAAAACTTTGTTAAAAAAGTTATCAATATGCCAAATCCTTGTCATTTTAGCCCTGTTAAAGAAAATTTAGAAAAAGAAAATAATGTCATTTTCGTAGGCAGACTTGATCATAATAAAAATGCTTCTATGTTTTTAAAAGCCATAGCAAGGCTAGATACAAATTTACAAAATCAATACAATTTTTTCATAGCAGGCGATGGAGAATTAAGACAAGATTTAGAACAAGAAGCTAAGAATTTAAATATCAAGGTTAATTTTTTAGGTAAAGTTGAAAATATACAAGAGCTTTATAAAAAAGCAAAAATAATCTGCCTTTGCTCTTTCATAGAAGGCTTGCCAACGGTTTTGCTTGAAAGTTTATATTATCAAGTAGCACGCATTAGCACTAAATACACAAGCGGCCATAAAGATTTAATTGATGATGGAAAAGATGGATTTTTAGTAGATTTAGATGATGAAAAAGCTTTAAGCGAAAAACTCGCCCTTTTAATGCAAGATGAAAATTTAAGAAAAACACTAGCACTTAATGCACAGCAGCGATGTAAAGATTATGAAGTGGCCAATGTAGCACAAAAATGGCTTGATTTAATCAAAGAAGTAAGGGTTTAAAATGAAAAAACTAGCAATTTTTATTTATTCTTTAGGAAGTGGTGGCGCTGAAAGGGTTGTATCTACGCTATTGCCTGTATTAAATTTAAAATATGAAATACATTTAATTTTAATGAATGACAAAATATCATATGATATTCCTGAAGTTAATATCCACTACCTTGAAAAATCAAGTCCAAGTGAAAGTAACTTAGCTAAATTTTTAAAACTACCCTTGCTAGCTATAAAATACAAAAAACTTTGTGAAGATTTAAAAATCAACTTGCAATTTGTATTATTAAATAGACCTAATTATATTGCGTTAATGGCAAAATCCCTAGGACTTAAATCAACCCTTATTATCAATGAATGCACCACTCCAAGTGTAATTTATAAACATAATAATCTAAATTCTTTTATCAATAAATTTCTTATTAAAAAACTTTATAACAAAGCAGATTTAATCTTAGCAAATTCTATAGGAAACAAAGAAGATTTAATACAAAATTTCAATATAGAGGCTAAAAAATGCGATATTTTATACAATGCCATAGATTTAGAAAACATTATAGAAAAATCTAAAGAAAAAATAGACTTTAAAGATCCTTTTATATTAAGTGTTGGTAGGCTTGATCATGGTAAAAATCATGCTATGCTTATAAGAGCTTATGCAAAAGTTAAAACTGATTTAAAATTAGTCATTTTAGGCGAGGGCATTTTAAAAGATGAGCTTTTAGCTTTAATAGAAACTTTAAATTTAAAAGACAAAGTCTTTTTACTAGGTTTTGATAAAAATCCTTATAAATACATGAGCAAATGTGACTTTTTTGCTTTTGCTTCAAGTTTTGAAGGTTTTTCCAATGTTTTAATCGAGTGCTTAGCTTGTAATACTGCCGTACTTTGCACTGATCATAAAAGTGGGGCAAGGGAGCTATTTTTAGATGATGAGTTTGGACTTTTAGTAAAAGTAGATGATGAAAAAGCCATGCAAGAAGGCTTAGAAAAAATGTGCAATGATGAAGCATTAAAAGCTTCATATAGACAAAAGGCTTTTTTGCGTGCAAAAGAATTTGATAAAATTAGCATAGCAAAGCAATTATTTGAATTTTTCAACAAGGCATAAAATGAAACTGCAACAAAATTTCACTGATAATAATTCTATAAAATATACCTGTATTTTAATCCTTATAGCCTTTGCTTTTAGTGTTTTGTGTAGGTTATACTGGGCAGCTTGGGCAAGTGAGTTTTATGAGTTTTTCTTTAATGATCAACTTATGATTACTACTAATGATGGCTATGCTTTTGCAGAAGGTGCAAGGGATATGATAGCAGGTTTTCACCAACCTAATGACTTATCTTATTTTGGAAGCTCACTTTCTACTTTGACTTATTGGCTTTATAATATTTTGCCTTTTAGCTTTGAAAGTATTATTTTATATATGAGTACTTTTTTTGCTTCTTTGATTGTTGTGCCTATTATATTAATCGCAAGAGAGTATAAACTCACTACCTATGGCTTTATAGCAGCCTTACTTGGAAGCATTGCAAATAGTTATTATAACCGCACTATGAGTGGGTATTATGATACTGATATGCTAGTATTAGTTTTGCCAATGCTTATTTTGCTTACCTTTATACGCTTAACTATTAATAAAGACATTTTTACCCTACTTTTAAGTCCGGTTTTCATCATGATTTATTTGTGGTGGTATCCATCAAGTTATTCTTTAAATTTTGCCATGATAGGACTTTTTGGTCTTTATACTTTAGTATTTCATAGAAAAGAAAAGATTTTTTATCTAGCTATTGCTTTAATGATCATAGCTTTAAGTATGCTAGCATGGCAATATAAACTTGCTTTGACTGTATTGTTATTTGCTATTTTTGCCTTTAAAGAAGAAAAAATTAATTTTTATATGATTTGGGCTTTGATTTTTATTAGCATTTTGATATTACATTTAAGTGGTGGTTTAGATCCTGTTTTATATCAACTTAAATTTTATGTTTTCAAAGCTTCTGATGTGCAAAATTTAAAAGATGCTGCCTTTATGTATTTTAATGTTAATGAAACTATTATGGAAGTAAATACTATCGATCCTGAAGTATTTATGCAAAGAATTAGTTCTAGTGTTTTAGTATTTATCCTTTCTTTTATAGGTTTTATCTTACTTTGCAAAGATCACAAAAGTATGCTTTTGGCTCTACCTATGCTTGCACTAGGTTTTATGGCTTTAAGAGCTGGACTTAGATTTACCATTTATGCAGTTCCTGTGATGGCTTTGGGTTTTGGATATTTTTTATATGCTTTTTTTAATTTTTTAGAAAAAAAACAAATCAAACTTAGTCTAAGAAATAAAAATATCCTACTCATACTCATTACATTTTTTAGCATAAGCCCTGCCCTAATGCATATTTATTATTATAAATCCTCTACTGTTTTTACTTCTTATGAAGCTAGTATTTTAAATGATTTAAAAAATAAAGCTCAAAGAGAAGATTATGTTGTTGCTTGGTGGGATTATGGTTATCCAATACGCTATTATAGCGATGTAAAAACCTTAATCGATGGTGGAAAACACCTAGGAAAAGATAATTTTTTCTCATCTTTTGTCTTAAGTAAAGAACAAATTCCAGCAGCTAATATGGCAAGACTTAGCGTAGAATACACTGAAAAATCTTTCAAAGAAAATTATCCTGATGTTTTAAAAGCTATGGTAAAAGATTATAACCAAACAAGTGCTAAAGATTTTTTAGAAAGTTTAAATGATAAAGATTTTAAATTTGATACCAATAAAACAAGAGATGTATATATTTACATGCCTTATAGAATGTTGCGTATCATGCCCGTGGTAGCACAATTTGCAAATACAAATCCTGACAATGGAGAGCAAGAAAAAAGTTTATTTTTCTCTCAAGCTAATGCCATAGCTCAAGATAAAACAACAGGTTCTGTTATGCTTGATAATGGAGTAGAAATTATTAATGATTTTAGAGCTTTAAAACTAGAAGGTACAACTATACCTTTAAAAGCTTTTGTAGATATAGAATCCATCACTAATGGCAAATTTTATTACAATGAAATTGATTCAAAAGCTCAAATTTATTTACTCTTTTTAAGAGAATATAAAAGCTTTGTGATTTTAGATGAAAATCTTTATAATAGTGCTTATATACAAATGTTTTTATTAAATCAATACGATCAAGATTTATTTGAGCAAGTCACTAATGATGCAAGAGCAAAAATTTATAGGCTAAAAAGATGAAAATAGGAATTTTAACCCATAGCGCAATGAGTGTGTATTATTTTCGTCTTGCACTCATTAGAGCTTTAGAAAAAAATAATCATGAAGTTATAATCATCACTCCAAAAGATGATTTTGCTATTAAGTTACAAGAGCTAGGCTATAAGGTTTGCTTTTATGATTTAGCTAGATCAAGTGTTAATCCTTTAATTGTTTTTAAAAATCTACTTAGTTTAAAAAATACACTCAAAAGTTTAAATTTAGATCTTTTACAAACAAGCGCTCACAAAAGCAATACAACAGGTATTATAGCAGCTAAAATGGCGGGCATTAAATACACTTTTGGTTTGGTTGAGGGCTTAGGAAGTTTTTATATAGACGATGATTTTAAAAGCAAATTAGTAAGAATGAGTATTAATTTACTTTATAAAATTTCTTTTAAACTTGCAAATGGTTTTATTTTTGTCAATGAAAGCAATGCTTTATTTATGAAAAATTTAGGCTTAAAAGAAGAAAAAATCAAAATCATCAAATCCGTAGGGCTAAATTTAAAACAATTTTTACCTTTAAAATTTAGCACAGAAGAAAAACAAGCTTTTTTAAAAGAACACAATATGCCTGATAAACCTATCGTTTTAATGATTTCAAGAGCACTTTGGCATAAAGGAATTAAAGAATTTTATGAAGCAAGTCAAATTTTAAAAGATAAGGCAAATTTTGTTTTAGTGGGTGGAAGAGATGATAATAAATCTTGCGCACCATTAGAATTTTTAAACTCAAATGATGTTTTTTATCTTGGCGCAAGAAGTGATATTGCATATTTATTAAATTTATGCGATATTTTTGTTTTACCAAGTTATAAAGAAGGCTATCCAAGAACGGTTTTAGAAGCACAAGCTTGTAAAAAAGCATGTGTGGTAAGTGATGCTGAAGGTTGCATTGAAGCAGTGAATAATGCCATAGATGGTTTGATTTGCAAATGCAAAGATAGTAAAGATTTAGCTGAAAAAATCGCAGTTTTATTAGAAGATGAAAAACTAAAAAATACTTTAGCGCAAAATGCTTTTTTTAGAGCGCAAAATTATGATGAAAATATCATAGCTTTGAAATATCTTGACTTTTATAGGGGTTTTATAAATGTATAAAAATGGTTTAAAGCGTGTTTTTGACTTTTTTTTGGCTTTGATTTTATTGATTATTTTTTTACCCTTTATAGCGCTTATAGGTATTGTTTTAAAAATCGTTCAAGGAAGTGTGCTTTTTAAACAAGCAAGACCAGGATTAAATGAAAAAATTTTTTATATTTATAAATTTAAAACTATGAGTGATGAAACCGATGAAAATGGAGAATTACTTCCTGATGAATTACGCTTAAAGCCTTTTGGTAAGCTAGTTAGAAGCTTGAGTTTAGATGAATTACCGCAGCTTTTTAATGTATTAAAAGGCGATATGAGCTTCATAGGCCCAAGACCTTTACTTGTAGAATACTTGCCCTTATACAATCAAGAGCAAAAAAAACGCCACGATGTAAGACCAGGCATTACAGGTTGGGCACAGATTAATGGACGCAATGCTATTTCTTGGGAGCAAAAATTTAAATATGATGTAGAATATGTGCAAAATTGCTCTTTTTTATTTGATCTTAAAATCTTTTTTATGACCATTATTAAAGTTTTAAAAAGAAGCGGGGTTAATAAAGAAGGAGTAGCTACAACGGATAAATTCAATGGACACAACTAAAAGTATTTATATATATGGTTCTAGTGGGCATGGTTTAGTCTGTGCTGATGTAGCTAGAAATTTAGGATATGAAAAAATCATCTTTTTAGATGATAATAAAGGCTTAAAATATCACTCCAATTTAGAAAAACACGATATGTTTATTGCTATTGGCGCAAACTCTATTAGAGAAAAACTTTTCAAAAAAGCAAAAGATGATGGATTTAGATTAGTTAATTTGATACACAAAAGTGCTATTATTAGCCCAAGTGCTTTTTTAGATGATGAGGGTATTTTAATCATGCCAAATGTCGTAGTTAATGCTAAAGCTAGCATAGCAAAAGGTGTGATTTTAAATACTGCTTGTGTGATTGAGCATGAGTGTTTTGTAGATGAGTTTAGCCATATTAGCGTTGGAGCTAAACTAACAGGAAATGTAAAAATAGGAAAGCGTTGTTTTTTAGGAGTTAATTCAAGTGTTATTCCTTGTATAAGTTTAAATGATGATATAACTTTAGGCGCAGGAGCAGTTGTAGTTAAAAACTTAACTTCTAAAGGCATTTATGCTGGAGTTCCTGCCAAGAAAATAAAGGAGGTAAAATGAGATTTTTTCTATCAGCACCACATATGAGTGGAAAAGAATTAGAATACATACACAAAGCTTTTGAAAGTAATTATATAGCACCTTTGGGTGAGTTTGTTAATGCCTTAGAACAAAGTATTAAAGATTATACAAAAAGTTCCAACGCACTTGCTCTAAATGCAGCCACTGCAGCTATTCATTTAGCTTTAAGAGTTTTGGGCATTAAAGAAGGCGATATAGTTCTAGCTTCAAGTTTTACCTTTATTGCTTCAGTAGCACCTATTTCTTACATGAATGCTACGCCTGTATTTATTGATTGTGATGAAACTTATAATTTAGATGTAAATTTATTAAAAAAAGCTATCAAAGAAAGTCCTAAAAAGCCAAAAGCTCTTATTTTAACACACCTTTATGGTAATGCTTCTAAAATGGATGAGATCGTCCAAATTTGTAAAGAAAATGAGATTTTTTTAATTGAAGATGCTGCTGAAGCTTTGGGAAGTTTTTACAAAAATAAAGCCTTAGGTACTTTTGGGGATTTTGGAGTATATTCTTTTAATGGTAATAAAATCATCACAACAGGTGGTGGTGGCATGCTTGTGAGTGAAAATCATGCTAATCTTGAAAAAGCAAGATTTTACAGTACCCAAGCTAGAGAAAATTGCCTTCATTATGAGCATAAAGAATATGGCTATAATTATAGAATGAGCAATATCTTAGGTGCAATCGGTACTGCTCAAATGGAAGTTTTAGAAGAAAGAGTGAGTAAAAAGCGTGAAATTTATAGCTGGTATAAAGAATTTTTAAGTGGAACTTTTACTTTTTTAGATGAGCTTGAAAATACCAAGTCAAATCGCTGGTTAAGCACTGCTTTACTTGATTTTGATTTAAATAAACTTAATACTTATGAAAAACATTGTATATGTGAAAATAAAAATGTTCAAATTCAAGATAAAATTTTAAAAATCATACAAGTTTTAAAAGATAATAAAATCGAAAGTCGTCCACTTTGGAAGCCAATGCATTTGCAAGAACTTTACAAAGGCTGCGATACTTACTTAAATGGTAATAGTGAGTTTTTCTTTAGTAATGGAATTTGCCTTCCAAGTGCAACTACTATGAGCAAAGCTGATGTAGAGGAAGTTTCTACTTTAATCTTAAACACCTTAAAGGACTAAGATGGATTATAAAAGCAAACGCTTAGGATTTTTTCTAGGCGCTGATATTTTACTTTTTGTTATAAGTATTTATTTATCTTTTTCTTTACGCTTTAGTGCGGACATCCCAAGTGAATTTTATGAAGGTATGTTTAAAAGTGCTGTGATTTTGATTTTACTTAAAATCATTTTTCTAGCTTTTTTTAAAATTTATCAAGTTGCTTGGAGATTTTTCTCACTTAATGAAGCGCGTAAATTAGTCATCGCTTTAGCTTTGGCTGAGCTTGTATTTTTAGCAATTTATTATTTTTACGATGATTTTTTCAATCCTTTTCCAAGAAGCGTTATAGGAATAGACTTTGTTTTATCTTGTATGCTAATTGGAAGTTTGCGTATAAGCAAAAGAATGATAGTTGATTTTAGAAAGCCAAAATACAACGAAGAACATCCTTGTATAGTAGTTGGCGCCACTTCAAAGGCTTTGCATTTATTAAAAGGAGCTAAAGAAGGGAGCTTAGGACTTTTCCCTGTAGCTGTGGTAGATGAGCGTAAAAATTTAATAGGTACTTATTGTGATAAATTTATAGTTGAAGAAAAAGAAGCAATCAGAAAATATACCGCTGAAGGAATTCATACTGCTATCATTGCTTTAAAACTTGAGCAAGAAGAATTAAAAAAGCTTTTTGACGAACTCATTGCTTATGGGATTAACGATATAAAGCTTTTTTCTTTTACGCAAAATGAAGCAAGAGATATAAGTATCGAAGATTTATTAGCGCGTAAGCCAAAAGATTTGGATAATGCTTGCGTGATTGATTTTATCAAAGATAAAGTAGTTTTAGTTAGTGGAGCTGGTGGAACTATAGGAAGTGAGCTTTGCAAACAATGCATTAAATTTGGTGCAAAACACTTAATCATGCTTGATCATAGTGAGTATAATTTATATAAAATAAATGAAGAATTAAGCTTACATAAAGAAAAAATCGAACCTATTATGATGAGTATATTAGACAAAGAAGCGTTAGAAAAACTTTTACAAGAAAAAAACATAGATTTGATTTTACATGCAGCAGCTTACAAACATGTGCCTTTATGTGAGCAAAATCCACATTCAGCTATTTTAAATAACATCATAGGTACTAAAAATTTAATCGATCTTGCAAAAGCTTATAAGGTTGCTAAATTTGTTATGATAAGCACTGATAAGGCTGTAAGACCGACTAACATCATGGGTTGCACAAAAAGAATTTGTGAACTTTATACATTAAGCTCAAGTTGTGAAAATTTTGAAGTAGCTTGTGTGCGTTTTGGTAATGTTTTAGGGTCAAGTGGAAGTGTAATACCTAAATTTAAAGCTCAAATTGCAGCTAATGAGCCACTTACTCTTACTCATCCTGATATAGTGCGTTATTTTATGTTAGTAGATGAGGCTGTGCAACTTGTTTTACAAGCTGCGGCTATTGCCAAAGGTGGAGAATTATTTGTACTTGATATGGGTGAGCCTGTTAAAATCATGGATTTAGCTAAAAAAATGCTTTTACTTTCTAATAAAAAGTTAGAAATCAAAATCACTGGGCTTAGAAAAGGCGAAAAACTTTACGAAGAGCTTTTAATCCATGAAAATGATTTAAAAACTCAATATGAAAGTATATTTGTTACCACTAGTGATCTTAAAGATTTAAAAATTTTAAATCAAGAAATAGAAAAATTACTCCACAGCACAGATCCTGCAAAAGTTTTAAAGGAGATTGTGCCTGAATTTAATCACAATAAAAACGGAGAGTGATTAAATTCTAATTTTATTTTAAAATGATATAATATAAACTTTTAATTGATTAATAAAAATAAAAACGATACAATTACAGTTTTATGTAATTACATCAAGATAAAGGAAAAAAAGTGAAGTTATTAGTAGTTGATGATAGTTCTACCATGAGAAGAATAATCAAAAATACCCTTGTAAGATTAGGCCACAAGGATGTTTTAGAAGCTGAACACGGGGTTGAAGCTTGGGATTTACTTTCACAAAATGATGATATTAAAATTTTAATTACTGACTGGAATATGCCTGAAATGAATGGCTTGGAATTAGTAAAAAAAGTAAGAGCGGAAGAAAAATATGCTGATATGCCAATTATTATGGTAACTACAGAAGGTGGTAAAGCAGAAGTTATTACCGCCTTAAAAGCAGGCGTAAATAACTATATTGTAAAACCTTTTACTCCTCAAGTGTTAAAAGAAAAACTTGAAGATGTTTTAGGAACAAACGAAGGCTAATTATAAGTTTTTATGCAAACACATTATTACGAACTTTTTTTTCAAACAGACAAGGAATATTTAGATTTATTCCTTGATCTTATCTTTTCTCTAGAGATAGACGCTATAGAAGAAAAAAACAACGGTATTTATATAAGATCAGAAGAAGATATAGAACTCATTAAAATAGCCTTGCATGATTTTCATCAAAAATTATGTCAAAAACTAAATACTCATATTAATTTCCACTCTACCTTAGAAAAAAAAGAAAATAAAAATTGGATAGAAGAGTATAAAAAAGGTATACAAGCTTTGACGATCGATAATATCCATATTCACACCACTTGGCAAGAAGCTAAACAAGATAAAATTAATATCATTATAGATCCTGCTCTAGCTTTTGGCTCAGGACATCATGAGAGTACTTATACTTGTATAGAATTTCTACAAAAATATACAGATAATTCCAAATTTTGCTTAGATGTGGGTTGTGGAAGTGGAATTTTAAGCATTATCATGGCAAAACTTGGAGCCAAAGTACAAGCTTGCGATACAGATGAATTAGCTATAGTTGCAAGTAAAGAAAACGCAAAATTAAATCAAGTTAGCTTTGATGATATTTGGGTAGGTTCTATTAATAAAAGCTTACATAAATATGATATAGTTGTGGCAAATATCATTGCCGATATATTAATCATACTAGAAAAAGATCTTAAAGAAAAAACCAAAGAAGGTGGAATTTTGATCTTATCTGGTATATTAAATAAATATGAAGAAAGGATTAAAAATAAATTCAAAGATTTCACTTTGTTAGAATGCAAACACAAAGGAGAATGGTTGAGTTTAGTTTATAAAAAGGAATTGCAATAATGAATAAAAAACCAAATGATTTAAAAGATAATCAAAACAATAATAACTTTTTCAATAAAAACCCTATTTTTATTTTCGCTATTTTTGCCATTGTGATGATTCTTTTATTTAAAGGATTTTCAGATGATGGTAGCATGGGTATTATGGGTGGAGAAAACACTAAAAAAGTTACTTATTCTGAATTAAAAACTTTAATTGAAAATAATCAAATTGCCCAAGTTAATATAGGTCAAACTACTATAAAAGCTGTATCTAAAGCAGGAAATATGGTATATATTACCAAAAAAGTTCCAAATGATGCTACTTTTGTTCCTTTACTTGACTCAAAAGGCGTTTCCTATGGTGCTTTTAATGAAAGCAATTGGTTTATAGATATCTTACTTTCTTGGGTTTTGCCAGTATTTATTTTCTTTGGTATATGGATGTTTTTAGCTTCTCGTATGCAAAAAAATATGGGTGGATCTATACTTGGTATAGGAAGTTCTAAAAAACTTGTAAATTCAGAAAAACCGAAGGTTAAATTTAATGATGTTGCAGGTGTTGAAGAAGCAAAAGAAGAAGTTAAAGAAATTGTTGATTTTCTAAAATACCCTGAAAGATACATTAATCTTGGAGCAAAAATTCCAAAAGGACTTTTGCTTGTTGGTCCTCCAGGTACAGGTAAAACTTTGCTTGCAAAAGCAGTGGCAGGCGAAGCTGATGTGCCATTTTTTAGCGTATCAGGTTCATCTTTTATAGAGATGTTTGTAGGAGTTGGTGCTTCTAGAGTAAGAGATTTATTTGAAAATGCTAAAAAAGAAGCTCCGGCTATTGTATTTATAGATGAAATCGATGCTATAGGTAAATCCCGTGCTGCAAGTGGCATGATGGGTGGAAATGATGAAAGAGAGCAAACTTTAAATCAACTTCTAGCAGAAATGGATGGCTTTGGTACTGAAAGCTCACCGGTAATCGTACTAGCAGCGACAAACCGTCCTGAAGTACTTGATGCAGCATTACTTAGACCGGGGCGTTTTGATAGGCAAGTTTTAGTAGATAAGCCTGATTTTAAAGGTAGATGTGATATTTTAAAAGTCCATATGAAAGATGTTAAAATTTCACCTGAAGTAAAAGTAGAAGATATTGCAAGATTAACAGCAGGTCTTGCGGGTGCTGATTTGGCAAATATCATTAATGAAGCAGCTTTGCTTGCAGGTAGAGATTCTAAAAAACATGTGGAACAAAAAGACTTAGTAGAGGCAGTAGAAAGAGCCATAGCAGGACTTGAGAAAAAATCACGCAGAATTAATGATAAAGAGAAAAAAATCGTAACTTATCATGAGTGCGGCCATGCTTTAATAGCTGAAACTACAAAAGGTGCTAAAAAAGTAAGTAAAGTTTCTGTTATTCCTCGTGGTTTAGCAGCTTTAGGATATACACTCAATACCCCTGAAGAAAATAAATTTTTAATGCAAAAACATGAACTTTTAGCTGAAGTTGATGTGCTTTTAGGAGGACGTGCAGCTGAAGAAATTTTCATTAAAGAAATTTCAACAGGTGCAAGCAATGACCTTGAGCGTGCAACTGATATCATCAAAGCTATGATTTCTATGTATGGTATGAGTGAAATTGCTGGCTTAATGGTACTTGAAAAGCAAAGAAATACTTTCTTAAGTGGCGGGCAAACTGTAAAAGATTATTCTGATAAAATGGCTCAAGATTTAGATGAGTATGTAAAGAAAACATTGGATGAACGCTATGCGGGTGTAAAAGAAATTTTAAAAACCTATAGCGGTGCTATAGAGGTGATGGTACAAGCACTCTATGAAGAAGAAACTATTGATGGTGCCAAAGTAAGAGAGATTATTAAAAACTATGAAGAAGAAAATAATCTTCCAACACGCCTAGAAGAAAAAGAGCAAGAAGCTACTAAGGAAAACTAATGAAAACAAATTTTATTGCAAAAACTGGTTGGAGTTTGCTTATAGTTCTAGCTATAGTTTTTGCAATATTTCAATTTATATGGGGATTTTCTTGGCTTTTATGGTGTATTTTTATATTTTTTATTTATCTTTTTAGAACTAAAAAAATTGATTATATAGCAGATCCAAACACCATTATAGCTCCCATAGAAGGAAAAATCAAATGTATCAAAACAAGCTCATATAAAGAGCTTGGCGAGTGTATAGAAGTGCAAATTATCAATAATATTTTTTCCCAAGGAAATATCATAGCTCCGCTTGATATGAATATAGAAGAAACTAGAATAAGGCATGGACTTTTTTTATGTCCATTTATGAAAAATACAAATTTAATGGGTGAAAGAATGTTATTTTTAGCTAATTCCAAGAGCAAACAATGGGCATTACGCGTTATTTTTGGAGCATTAAATAGAAAAGCTCATATTGATGATTTTGGTCATCATTTAAGCCATGGACAAAACATAGGTTTTATGTTTGATGGTAGTGTGAGTTTATTACTTCCAAAAGACACTAGAATTTGCGTAAATGAAAATGATAAAGTACGCATTGGTACATTAATAGGGTATTTAAATCCATGAATTTTAAACTAATTTATATTTTACCTAATCTTTTTACAGCCGCTTCCATATTTTTAGGTATTATTTCAGTGATTGCTTCTATTAATCAAAACTTTGATAAAGCATTAATTTATATCATTTTATCATTAATTTGCGATGGTTTAGATGGACGCGTTGCAAGAGCTACCAACTCTACTTCTAAATTTGGAGTTGAGTTTGACTCACTAGCTGATTTAATAGCCTTTGGTGTAGCACCTGCTATGCTTTTTTATATGAGCATAGGTTATGAATATGGTCGTTTTGGCTCATTAATAGCTGGTTTATTTGTAGTTTTTGGCGCTATACGCTTGGCAAGATTTAATGTCACAACAGGAACTTATGAACCATCGGTTTTTATAGGTCTACCTATACCAACAGCAGCAGTTGTAAGTGCTTTATGGGTAAGTGCTTATTTATATTATGATTTTTTACATGATTTTTCTTTAATAATAATATGTATCCAAATGCTTCTAGCCTTTTTAATGGTAAGCAACATAAGGTATCCAAGTTTTAAGAAAATCGATCTAAAAAGAGCAAATGTTTTGAAGGTGTTAATCCTTTTAGTAATTTTATTTTCTATGCTTTATCTGTATTTTTTAGAAAGTGCATTGATTATTGCTAGTTTATATGTGCTTTATGGGATTGTTCGTAGTTTTTTTACCCTAGCTCGTAAATTTAAAAAATATTAATTTTACTTTCACTTCATTTTCTATCAATATACTTTTCATTATTTTTCAAAAAGGAGTAAAAATGAATAAAAACAAATTATTCAGACAAATTCACATTTACATTAGTTTATTTTTCTTACCACTTGCATTTTTATATGCAATCACAGGTTTTGCTTATATAGCTGGTTTTGATGGAGAAAGTGGAGCTAAAATTCAAAATTACAAAGTTCAAGCTATTATTCAAGAGGGTGCTGAAGCTGAATTTTTAATTGATTTTTTAAAGAAAAACAACTTAAAAATTCCTTCATCTTTGGAACCAAAACTCAACAAAAAAGGCGATGGCATAGAACTTGGGACTATAAATTATATAGCAAGTATTATAAAATTAGATGAGAATGACTATGAAATTACAACAAAAGATAGAAGCTTGCTTGGAAATATGATTTTGCTTCATAAAGATAAAGGTATGTGGTACTTTTCTGTACTTGGGTTAGCTTTTGCACTTGCTATGATAATACTTTATATTTCAGGACTTTTAATCACTATTATAGCTATACGCAAAGATAGAGGTAAACAAATAGCAGTTTTAGGTGCTGGTTTTATTATAACTTTAATCATAGCTTATTTCAGTGTATAAATTTAAGGTATATCTTATAAACAATAAGATATACTTTCCCTTTTAATACGGACAGATGGGTGAGTGGCTGAAACCACACCCCTGCTAAGGGTGCAGATCTTAACGGGTCTCGAGGGTTCAAATCCCTCTCTGTCCGCCACCTTATAAATTTCATTTTATTTCATCTATTTTAGTAATTTTTATTGTTATAATTAATATCATCAAAACTTAATAAATCTAAAGGCAAGCTTCACATACTATGCAAATTTACGCTTCTATTGACTTGAAATCTTTTTACGCTTCAGCTGAATGTGTTTTAAGAAATTTAGATCCTTTAACAACTAATCTTATTGTAGCAGATAAAACAAGAACGGACAAAACCATCATACTAGCAGTTTCACCTGCATTAAAAACTTACAATATACCTGGTAGATTAAGACTTTTTGAGTTTAAACAAAAAATCCATTTAATCAACCAAGAAAGACTAAAACAAGCTCAAAAACACCACTTTAAAGCTAAAAGTTTTAATATATTGGAACTTGAAAATGATTTAAATTTAGAATTAGACTACATTATTGCTAAGCCCAGAATGGCTACTTATATAGAATTTAGCACAAAAATATACAGCATTTATTTGAAGTATTTTGATGCTAAAGATATTCATATATACTCTATTGATGAAGTTTTTATCGATCTTAGTTCTTATCTTGAAAAATACAAACTATCAGCTTATGAGCTACTTACTAAGGTTTTACTTGATATTTCACACACAAGTAAAATCACCGCAACAGCAGGCATAGGCACAAATTTATACTTAGCTAAAATTGCTATGGATATACTCGCTAAAAGACAAAAAGTAGATGAAAATGGCTTGCTTATAGCCTTTTTAGATGAAAAATTATATAGATATAAATTGTGGCAGCATAAACCTTTAAAAGATTTTTGGCGTATAGGTAAAGGTATTGCCTTAAAACTTGCAGATTTAAACATTTATACTATGGGAGATCTTGCAAGATTTTCTTTAAAACATGAAGACTTGCTTTATAAACACTTTGGTGTTAATGCTGAACTTTTGATCGATCATGCATGGGGTATTGAAACTTGCACAATGAAAGATATTAAAAATTACAAATCACAAAATCACTCTAAAATCATGGCTAAGGTTTTGCCTTTTGCATATGATAATAATCAAGCAATAAAGGTTTTAAAAGAACTTGTAGATCATTTAGTACTTGAACTTATACAAAATAACCTTAAAACAAACCATATCACACTAGATATACAATATGATAAAAGCAATTTAGAAAATTCAAGTTTTTTGAGTTCTTACAAAGGAGCTATTACTAAAGATAATTACGGAAGAGCTATACCTAAAAATGCTCACGGAAGTATGAATTTAGAAAATTTTACCCATTCTTTAAAAATCATCAACAAAAAAACCTTAGAACTTTTTTATAAAATCAGTGATAAAAACTTAAGTATTAGAAAAATCAGCCTAAGTTTAAATAATATCACAGATAAAGCTCAAGAAAAATTCCAAGAATTAAATTTATTTAGTGATTTTAACGCAATTTCACAAGAGAAAAATCAACTTGAAAAAGAAGAAAAGCTCCAAAAAGCAAGACTTCAAATCATACAAAAATTTGGTAAAAAGGCTATTTTAAAAGCTTCAAGCTTGGATGATGAGACTAAAGAAATTACTTCTTTAATAGGAGGTCATAATGCATGATGATTATAAAGATATAATAGATATAAAATATCAAAAATCAAAACAATTTCCACCAATGTCAAGAGAAAAAAGAGCGGCACAATTTGCTCCATTTTCAGTACTAAATGGCTTTAGTAAAGCTATTTTAAAAACGCAAAAAGATATGGAAAAAGTATTAGAAAATAGTAAATATCAAGAAGAAAGCTAAGTTCTTCTTGATAAAATTTTATTTTGCATTAGAGTATTTTTCAAACTCTCCACTTTCATCGATTTCATTGCCATAAAGTTTGTGTAATTCATAGTAGTATTTTACAAATTCCTTACACTCTTCATCAAGTGGTAAAAACACCTCATCTTCTAAAACACAAAATTCGTCTAAATAATTTTTAGCATCTTCTTTTAACATATAATGTCTTGCCAGCTTATAATAATTTTGCATAAACACAGCCTTAAAACTCTCGTAAGCTTCCTCATCAAATTTAATGTTTAATTTCTCATTTGCAAAAGATAACACCCCTGATTTAAACAGCAATGACAAATGAATCAAACCTTCAGTATAATAAGGCTTAACCTCCTCTACTCTTTGCCAAGCAATCAATCCTATGGCCCTTTTAATAAGCTCATAAAATACAGGAAGCTTTAAATCATCTTCTTCATGTAAAAAGAAATTCACAAGCCCACCCGCAGTAGCTTTAAACTCTTCTATATTTTTAAACACGCCACTTTCATTCATTTTCTTTTCACTATCATTTGCCACAAAGAAAATATGCCCAAACTCATGACCTATGGTAGAAACTTCATAAATTCTTTTCCATAATTTTTCATTGTAAAATAAAATTTCTCTACCATAATCTAAAAATTCTTTTTCAAATACCATAGAAGAAAGCTTCATAAAAGGCTTGGTTTTAGCATTTTCATAAACATAATTTAAAAAAGCAAAGATCTTTTTACCTGCTATATTGCTTACATACTCATCATTTGGCACTACTTGAGCGGAAAAAAGCCCCTTAAGCTCTGCTCCATAAAAAATCATAGGCATACAAATATAAAGCTGAGTTTTTTCAAGATTAAAATTCACTTCATCAAACAAAGCTTCATCTTCTTCATCTAAATTTGCATACACCATCGCAAAGCTTTCTTTGATTTTATCTTTAAACTCGCTCCCATTAAAATCACTCACATCTTCTAAGCGTATATCCCACTCAAGTGCTACTGCATGTGTATAAGAGTCCTCATAGTATTCTAAAGGATGGCCAACTTGTAATGGACATTTTACTTCCATCCACGCAAGCTCTGCTTCTTGCCATTTTTTAACTACTTCATTATTATCTTTTTCACAAAATGCAAATTTTAATTTTTCTATATAATCAATATAAGCATTTTTTTCATCATCTAGCACACAATTTCTTAGTTTTTCTAAAAGTTTATCAAATTCATATTCAAGCTTTAAAACTTCATTTTCAAAAGCTTTTGCATAAGGTAAAAATCTCCAAAGTGTTCCTATTTTAACTAAAGCTCCATAGCTTCTTTCACAAATTTCACTATCTTGATTTAGCTGATAAAGCTCATTTTGTTTTAAAAACTCCAAAGCATCGCTTAAATTTGGAAATTGTTCTTTTAAGATTTTATTATTTGTATCTAAAATTTGCTTGCTCCAAACAAGCTCAAAAGAATTCATAACTACACCTATATTATGCACACCTTGAACTAGAGCCAAATAAAACTCATCAAGTAAATTTTTACTCTTAATCTCATCGATTAAATCTTGATGTTCTACTTCATAAAAGGCTCTTACTAAAGAAAAAACTTTATATTTTATTTGAGAAATTTCTTCTTCATTTAAACCTTTTTTCTCAAGTTCTTGGACTAAATTTTCCTCTTTTAAATCCACCAAACGACGCAACATTGCTAAAACATTGCTTTTTTCATTTTCAAGATTAGCTAGTTCTAAAGCTCTATCTATCAAAGGATGACTTTGATTAGTTTGAAGTATATTATAAAGACTATTGATATTTTGTTTCCTATTTTTCACAATTTTTGCTATTTGCTTAAAATCATTCATTTTTTACCTTTCTTTATTTTTAAAACTTAATTATAATGTTTTTTTTAAAACACAAGGAGAATGTATGAAAGATATGGGAGAACCTAAACTAAGAGTTATAGCTATGCCAAGCAATACAAACCCCGCTGGTAATATCTTTGGTGGTTGGATCATGTCACAAATTGATCTAGCTGGAGCCATTGCAGCAAGGGAGCTTTCTCCGCAAAGAGTAGTAACTGTAGCAGTGGATAAGATCATTTTTAAAGAACCAATTTTCGTAGGTGATTTGGTATCTTGCTATGCAAAAATCATCAAAGCAGGTAATACTTCTATCACCGTAGAAGTAGAAGTAGTTACCCAAAGAGCCAATGATTATGGCCGTGTATATTGCATGCATGTAACTTCAGCTGTGGTAACTTATGTAAGTGTAGATAAAGACGGAAATAAACTTCCTATTGATGCGGATTTAAAAAGATTGCACGGCTTTTGATATGTTTTATTGTATTTTCAAAAAAAATTTTATATCATCACAGAAAACTTTCTAAGGCTTATATATGCGCGGATATAAAATATTTTCTGGTTCAGCAAATGAGGAATTTGCTAAAAAAATCTCAAAATACCTTTCACTGCCTCTAAGCAATGCGGGTGTGAAGCGTTTTAGTGATGGTGAAATTAGCATTCAAATAGATGAAAGTGTGCGTGGTAAAGATGTATTTATCATTCAAAGTACTTGTGCTCCAACAAATGATAATCTAATGGAACTTTTAATCATGACAGATGCTCTGCGTCGCTCAAGTGCAAGCTCTATCACAGCTATCATCCCTTATTTTGGCTATGCTAGACAAGATAGAAAAGCAAGTCCTAGGGTGCCTATTACTGCAAAATTAGTAGCAAATCTTATAGAATCAGCAGGGGTAGATAGAGTAGCTACCATAGACTTACATGCTGGACAAATTCAAGGCTTTTTTGATATACCTGTGGATAATCTTTATGGGAGTATTATTTTTAATGATTATATTAAAAATAAAAACTATAAAAACCCTATCATCGCAAGTCCTGATATAGGCGGTATAGCAAGAGCTAGGAGCGTAGCAAAAGCTTTAGGACTTGATATAGTTATAGTAGATAAAAGACGCGAAAAGGCTAATGAAAGCGAAGTAATGAATGTCATCGGTGATGTAAAAGATAAAGAAGTAATTTTGGTAGATGATATTATCGATACAGCAGGAACCATAGTAAAAGCTGCTGAAGTATTTAAAAGCAAAGGTGCAAAGTCAGTTATAGCTTGCTGTACCCACCCTGTGCTTAGTGGCGTAGCTTATGAAAGAATAGCCAAAGATGCGCTTGATGAGCTAGTAGTAACTGACACTATACCTTTAAAACAACAAATGGATAAAATCAAAGTCCTAAGCGTAGCACCTATTTTTGGCGAGGTAATACGCAGAGTTTATCACAATGAAAGTGTGAATTCTTTATTTGTATAAATTCTTTGCAAGGATAGCCTTGCAAAGAATTATTCTGTAAAGCTTGGAATATATTTTAAGACTTCTTTTCTAAGCTCTTCATTTTCTCTTAATAATTTTAAAACCGATTTTGCATAAGTATCTTTTGTTTTGCCTACTTTGCTTAAAAATACACCATTTTCAAGAATTCCTTTTTGATTAAATATTTTTAATAATTCATCATAGTCTTTACTTTCATATACAGAATTAAATTTATTTTCAATATCTTTATGTAAGTTTTCAAAACCTATTAGTTGCTCCAAAGAACTAATCTTTTCTTGTATTTGTTTGGGTGTTTTTGATTCTTTAAATATAGATTTTAATTTATGTTTTACTTCTTTTTCTAATTTTTCTGAAATTTGATTTTGTAGAACATTTTTAAATTTTGTTTCAAAGATATAATCTTTTACTTCTTCAAATTTTTCTCTTGCGTCTGATTGTTCTAAAATAGCCAAAATAATACATTCTAATAAAAATAAATTTTCTACTTCAGCTACTTCTAAAACCTTCACTTGATTTTTATTTGCACTATCTATTTCTTCTTGTGTTCTAAAATCTCTATCTATAATCCCATAAGCATTAAAACCATGCAAGGCATTTTGTTCGTTGAAAGTTTTTGTATAGTTTAAAACATTTTCACAACTACTACATGGTATGATTTGATATTGTGGATATAGTATGCTATAAATTTTAGTGTCTAAACTTTCACTTTTTCCCTCTACAAATAAAATATCTCTTCTAGCACCTAAAAGTTTTAAAAATAATTCTTGCGGTATATCGTTTTTTTCTATTTTTTCTATTTCCCATTTTTGCCCATTGTAGGATTTAATCCAAAATTTATCCGCTTCTATATGATTTGCAGCAAAATTTAAATCATGCGTTATGTATATAAATAAACAATCTTGCCTATGCTTTTCTAAAACGCTCCAAAGCCTGTTAGTTAAAGATGGATGTAAGTGTAATTCTGGCTCATCAATTATAATAGTTTGTTGTTTATTGTCCTTAATTGGTATTGTTAATATTTTAGCTATTGAATATAAAATCAATTCTTCTCCTCTGCTAAAATTAATTATTTCATAATCTTTATGTTTTATATAAAATTTATTATCATGATTTATTCCTAATTCTTTCTGCGTGGTTTCTTTAAAAATATCAAATAAATAATCTACACAAGTTGTAATAGGCTCTTCTTTGTTTCTCAAAAGAATTTCCCTAAATTGTTTAAAAAATAAATTAGATATCACAGTAGTATAGTCATCTTGTATATCTTTTATCTCTAAGTTATTACTATCTGACGCATCTGAATACACGTATTCAATTTTTTCATCTATATAATACAATCTTTTTGAAGCAATAATATGTATATTTTCATTATTTTTCATCCAAGCCCCAAGCCTACTTTTACCTGAGCCATTAGCACCTACGATTATGATAGAATTTGCATTTGTTTTAAATTCTTTTTTATCTCCATTTTCATCAGGTAAATAATAAATATATTCTTCCATCTTAATTCCTTAATAATGCTATATATTCACTTTGTTTTTCGTTTAAGACTTTAAAAGTGCTTATCATGTAAAAAAATTTCATCATCACTTAAACTATAAAGTTCTTTAACTAATAAAGCATTTTTGGCTAGAGTTTTATAAATTTCATTATTTTGAATTTCTTCATAAAAATTCATAGAACAACCTTAGTATTTTTTAAAATGATAACAAAAAGAACTTTTTAAAATGCTAAGAAATACTATCAAGCTTTATAATGAATTTAAATTTAGAATTAATAAAAACCTTACCATCTATCTTAAAAGAAGCCTTCCTTGAAGTCCTATCAATAATAAGAAAGCTTTGATGAAATTATATTATTAAAATACTAAATTCTAATAAATTGATATATGAAAGATTAAATTTGGTGGAGACGAGGGGAATTGAACCCCTGTCCAAAAATAAAACAACCACGGCATCTACATGCTTAGCAAAGGTGAAAATTTCATCTAGCCAAACTCACCTTCCAAAATTTCAAGCTAGACTAAGACTTTAACTTCAATCAAAACTTGTCAAATTTCAATCTACACTATCAAAAATGACCAAATTCTAAGCTAGATAGTATCACTTAAAATTCAGGCTCAACTGAACTTACGCAGCTTTAGCGTAAGCAGGAGCAAATTTAACGTTGTTTGCGTTTAATTTTAATTTGAGCTTTATACGCTTTGCTCAAAGCGACATGCCACCAAGGCCACTCTACTCCTGTCGAAGCCAAGTCGTCCCCATTATTTAGAAATTTTATCAGGAACATTTGCAATTTGAGGGTTAAATACGCTTAAAAAAGAAGCATTTTTTTCATAATCACTGCAATATCTATCAAGCTGCTCACCCACTAAAAACATCCAATCCACAAATTCATCGCTAGCAGGCCCATCAAATTTAGCTGCTTCTTGCATAATTTCCTCACAAAATGTGCAAAAATTTGCAATCTCATCTAAATTTAATCTTTTAGCAGCCCAAACTACATTGTGGATATTTTGCTCTAAGTCTTTTAAAGCTTCTTTGTATTTTGAGCTATCACTGCTTAGCTTTACTATCAAAGGCTCTAAAACATCACAAAGACTTCTAAAAAAATACAAAAAACGCTCGATTTCTTCAAGCTCGTAATCTAACTCTAATTGCTCTAAAATTCCCATAAAAACTTCTATAATCTAAGTTTAAATGTTTATTTTAGCAAATTTTAGATAAAATTAAAATTTCTTACAAAATAAAATGGAAAAAATATGGATAGAATCGTAGAGATTGAAAAATTCTCCCCTGATGAAACTTATGAAACAAGCCTTAGACCTTCAAATTTTGACGGCTACATAGGACAAGAAAACATTAAAAAAAATTTAGAAATTTTCATCAAAGCTGCTAAAAAAAGAAATGAATGTCTAGATCATATCCTTTTTAGCGGGCCTGCAGGACTTGGTAAGACAACTTTAGCAAATATTATCTCATATGAAATGAATGCAAATATCAAAACTACTGCTGCACCCATGATAGAAAAAAGCGGGGACTTAGCTGCGATTTTAACTAATCTTAGCGAGGGAGATATTTTATTTATCGATGAAATTCATCGCTTAAGTCCCGCCATAGAAGAAGTGCTTTATCCTGCTATGGAGGATTTTCGTCTTGATATCATCATCGGTAGTGGCCCTGCTGCACAAACGATAAAAATCGATTTACCCAAATTTACTTTAATAGGTGCTACTACAAGAGCAGGTATGCTAAGTAATCCTTTACGCGATCGCTTTGGTATGCAATTTCGCTTGGAATTTTATAAAAATGAAGAGCTTGCTATCATTTTAGAAAAAGCAGCTCTAAAGCTTAATAAAACTTGTGAAAAAAAAGCTTCTTTAGAAATAGCCAAACGCAGTCGCTCAACCCCAAGAATAGCATTAAGATTGCTTAAGCGTGTAAGAGACTTTGCTGATGTAAATGATGAAGAAATCATTAGCGAAAAAAGAGCTAAACAAGCACTTGATTCCTTAGGGGTAAATGAGCTTGGTTTTGACGCGATGGATTTGCGGTATTTAGAGCTTTTAACTGAAGCTAAAAGAAAACCTATAGGACTTTCTAGTATAGCCGCAGCATTAAGTGAGGATGAAAATACCATAGAAGATGTGATAGAGCCATATTTACTAGCAAATGGCTATATAGAAAGAACAGCCAAAGGTCGCATTGCAAGCTTAAAAAGCTTTGATGTTTTAAAATTAAAATATAACAAAGGTTTATTTGATGAAAAGTAGTAATTTTTTCTTGATTAGTTTTATTTTGATCATTTTATTTTGGGTACTTTTTTTGTTTAAACCTTTTTTGATGAATATAGCCATAGCAAGTTTAATGGCTGTTTCTACTTCTAATGTTAATGTTAAATTTTTAAGTATTTTTAAAGGTAAAAAAGTCGTTGCTGCAGCAGCTACTACTGCTTTTATGCTAGCTTTATTTTTTATCCCTTTTGTATATGCTATTATAGAACTAGCAAAGGCTGCAAAAGGTTTTGATATAAGCTATTTTCACAATACCATAGAATATTTTAAAAATTATTCTTTACACCTACCTGAATCTTTAAGTTTTATAGAACCTAAAATCAAAGAAGCATTAGCAAGTATTGACTTAAATTCTATCTCTAAAAATGTTTTAACCTATCTTTCAAGCGCAACTAAATTTGGCACTAAATTTCTAACTGATATGGTATTAATTTGTGTGTTTTATTTCTTTGCTAATCTTTATGGAGCCCAACTCATTGGCTATATAAAAAGCATAGTGCCTATGAAAAAAGAAGAAACTCAAGGCATTTTAAGTGAAGTGAGTAATGTAATGTCTGTGGTGTTTTATTCTATGGTGCTAAATGCCATTTTACAAGGGGTGCTTTTTGCTATCATTACTAAATTTTATGGTTATGATGCGATTTTAATGGGAATATTATTTTGCTTTAGCTCTTTAATCCCTGTGGTAGGTGGGGCCTTAGTTTATGTGCCTGTCTCTTTATATGAATTTGCAAATAATAATCTAAGCGGTGCTTTAGTGATTTTCATTTATAGCGTGGTAATGATATCTTTTATCGCAGATACTTTAGTAAAACCCTATATCATTAAATGGATCAATGAAAAACTTGTTCAAATTCCAACACAAATTAACGAACTTTTAATTTTCTTTGCGATGATAGCAGGAATTTCAAGTTTTGGCTTTTGGGGTATTATCCTTGGACCTGCTATTTTAACTTTCTTTATTTCTACTTTAAAATTATATGTGATTTTAAAAGAAAAGCATTTTGTATAAAAGCGATTATTTTTCAATAATCGCTAAAATTTCTTCTTCGCTTGTAAGTTTTTTATTGTATTTAATCACTAAAAATTTAGAGTTTTTATACACATCTAAAACTCCATTTATGCCTTTAATCATATTTAAATCATGTTTTGTTTCTAAAGATAAATAGACATTTTTAAAATCTGCTGGACTTTGTAAAAACAAAAGCAATACAAACCAAATTACAGACAAAGCTATCAAAATAAAAGCAAGAGCAACTAAACTAAAATGATGTAAAAAATACCCTCCAACGACACCACCTAAAAAGCTTCCAAAATAGCCAAAAGCATTAAACACACCCAAAGCTGCACCTTTTTCATTTACCTTAGCAAATTTACTCGCACAGCTTTGCATAATAGGCTCATGTAGATTAAATCCTATAAAAAACACTACAACACCCACCATAAACACTAAAGCATTATGCGAAAAAGCAAATATAATATAAGCAATGATAAAAAATGCCACACCTAAAAGCAATATCTCTTTACTTAAGCCTCTTTTTTCTCCCAAAGATCCTGATAAACCCATAGCTAAAAACCCAAGCACCATAGAGCTAACATAAACATGCCATAAATTCTCACTTGGATAATTAAACTCATGCACCAAAACCAAAGGAATACTTAAAAACGCAATACTCATAAGCATTTTTTGCATACAATTAGTAAGATTCATCAAAGCTAAGTTTTTTTCTTTTAAAAGTTTTTTTAATGGGGTTTTAGTATTTTCATGTACTATTGTATGCTCTTTTGGCACAACGCTAAATAAAAGCACGATACAAATTAGACTTAAAATGGCACTTAAATCAAACAAACTAGAAAGTCCGAATTTAGCACTCATTAAAGGAGAAAGCACTAAAGAAGCTGCAAAAGAAAGTCCTATAAATGAACCCATGATAGCCATAGCCTTACCACGATTTTCTTCATTGATAAAATCACTTATCATAGCAGTAGCTACTGCTCCTATGGCTCCTGCACCTTGTAAAAGCCTTCCAAACATCATCGTATAAATATCATCAGCATATGAACATACCAAAGAACCTATGATAAACACCACAAGTCCTATTAGCATAGTTTTTTTACGCCCTATTTTATCCGAAATAATACCAAAAGGAACTTGCAATGCCATTTGAGTTAGAGCATACACACCTACTAAAAGCCCTACTAAAAACTCATTGGCTCCTTTTAAATTTAAAGCATATAAACTTAAAACCGGCAAAACTATAAATAATCCAAAAAATCTAGTTCCTACAATAAAAGACAAAGGTAAAACGGTTTTTAACATCTTTTCTCCTTATAAAGGATAATTTTACTATGATTTTGATAAACTTTTTTTAAAGTCAAAATAAAAAGAGTAATTTATGAAGAAAAAATTAAAAATCATTCTAGCAACTTCTAACGCACACAAAGTAGAAGAAATCAAAAAATTTTTAACTTCTTATGAAATTTATGCCTTAAATGAAATCATCACTCCTTTTGAAATCATCGAAGATGGCACAAGTTTTAAAGAAAATGCTTTGATAAAATCTAAAGCTATTTTTAATGCTTTAGACAAAAAACAAAATGAATTTATCACCTTAAGTGATGACAGTGGTATAAGCGTAGAGGCTTTAGACAATGCACCAGGGATTTTTTCTGCAAGATACTCTCAAGAAGGCACTGATGAGGCCAATAGAAACAAGCTCATCCAAGCCCTACATGAAAAAAATCTACATCAAAGCAAAGCTTTTTACACTGCAGCCATAGCTATAAGCTCAAAATATGGACATTTTAGCACGCATGGATATATGCATGGCCTTGCTATTGACACTCCAAGGGGTAATAATGGCTTTGGATATGATCCTTTATTTATCCCAAAAGGTTTTGATAAAACCTTAGGTGAATTAGATGAGCAAGTAAAATTAAAAATTTCACACCGCTCACAAGCGCTAATGTTTGCTACTTATATCTTAAGGGCATTAGAAAAAATGGAGTATTAATGAAACAATTTATAAAATATATGCTTATTGCTTTTGGTGTTTATGTGATTTGGATTTTACTTTATTTTAATTTTGTTTTAAAATAATGATAAGTTAAAATAAAACTTGGTAATAAAAAAAGCGAACCAAATAAAAGCAAACTCATAGCCAAAACCGTAAGCAAACCAAAATAAATCGTCGGGATAAAATTACTGCTAATCATCACTAAAAAACCTAGAATAATCGTAACACTAGTATAATAAATCGCACTTCCTATACCTATATGTGAAGCTTTTATGGCCTCTTCTAAGCTTTTATGTTTTAATTCTTCTTTAAAACGATGAATATAATGAATCATATCATCAACCCCTATTCCTATACAAATAGCAGCTATGGTAATACTCATAATATCAAGTGGTATATTTAAAACACCCATTAAGCCAAACACCAAAGCTAAAGGTATGAGATTGGCCAAAATTGCCACAAAAGCATAAACAAAACTTCTAAAAATCACCACAAACAAAGCAAAAATCACAAGTACCACAAAGGCTAAAGTGTCAAATTGTGATGAAAAAAGACTTTGAAGCATATTATTATACAAAGGCATAATACCACTGATTTTAACCTCTACATTATCATTTTGCAAAAGCTCATTTAAGTCTTTTTCAAGCTGTTTTAAAAAAGCATCGCGTCTTAAATTTGGATCACTATCTAGCATACGCACGCTAAATCGCAACTCATTATTTTCTACACTTACAAAAGGGGTTAAAACTTGCTTTTTAAAATTCTCATCTAAATTTTCATATAAAAACGCTAAGGCAAAATCATCTAAAGTCTTACCATCATTAATGCTTTTTCCAAGCTCTAGCAAACTTTGCAAGCTAAGCACAGAACCTACATATTTTTGCTTACTTAAAAACTCATGAACCTTAGCAGCTATTCTTGTTTTTTCACTACTAAAAAAATATCTATCATCTTTGGATAAATCATCAAATTCTTGTTCAAACTCATCTAAGCTTTCATTTTGTTTTGGATTTTGCTTAAATTTGACAATCACATCTAAAGGCATAGTTCCACCTAGCTCTTTATCTATAATCAACAAACCTTGTTTAATCCTAGAACTATCTTTAAAATAACTCACAAAACTATTTTCTACTTTAATTTGTAAAATTCCATACAAAGCAAAAGCTACACAAAATAAACTTATACCATAGATAAATTTTCTATGTTTTAAACTTACATTTGCACAAAAACTTAAAAATTTCAACGAATTTTGATTAAGCTCTTTAAAATTTAAACGCGGCATTAATACCAAAATACTTGCAAAATAAATATAAGCTAAAATCAAACTCACACTGATGCCAAGGCTCATCATAATACCGAGTTTGATAATAGGCTCAATATCTGAAAAAACAAAACTTAAAAACCCAACAACCGTGGTTAAAATAGCAAAAAAACTAGGACTTGCTTTATCAAGTAAGGTTGAGAGCAAAAGCTTATAAACACTAGCTTTTGGGTGTTTGTATAAATTTTCTATAAAATGCACGATTAAGTGTATCACAACAGAAACAGTGATAATGAGTACCAAAGCTACATAGTTTGAAGACACCACAGTAATATCAAAGCCCAAAAGCGCGAAAATCCCGCTTGAAGTAAAAAGCGAAACCACACAAATTCCCAAAGCCAAAAACACTAAACGCAAAGAGCCAAAAAACCACCAAAGTGCTATAAATAAAAGTCCTATTAAGCTAAGTCCATAAATTTTTAAATCACTTTTTACATAATTAATCATATCATTAGCGATCATTTCAACACCACCAAGGTGTAAAAAGTCTCCATTTTGACTATACTTAGATACTATTTTAGTAATTTCTTCTAATCTTTTTGCACTAAATTCCCTTGAGCTTTCTTGGTGCTTTTTAATCAAGGCTCTAAAATGCTCTTTTTCATTTTCATTTTGCGCATTATCCCTTGAATTAATCAAGTCATTATAAACAAGATCGGGTGCTAGATAAATCAAAATTCCCGTTGTTTTTCCATCTTTTGAGATGATATTATTTTTATAAAAGGGTTGATTTAAAATTTCTTTTTTAGCTAGATTAATATCCACATCTTGACTAAAGATATTAGGTATATTTTGGATAAGCTCTTTTAATTCTTTACCTTTAGAACTTGCAAGTAAAGGTGCATTAGCGATAGAAAATACCTTTTGCACACCATTGATTTTTTCTAAATCAAGGGTTAAGTTTTTGATAGTTTCTAAATTTTCTTTAGCAAAAATATCTTTATTTTTAGGAGCAAAAGCAAGCATTAAAAAATTATCATTGCCATAACGCGCTGAAACTTCTCTATATAGTTTCAAACCCTCATCATGCTCTAAAAGCAAGCTTTCAGCACTTGCATCAACACTTAAATTTTTAGCAAAAAAACTAAAAAATATACAAAAGATTAAAGTAATCCCCAAAGTTAGCTTTGGGAAATTAAGAAAGATTTTTAAAATTTTACTTAGCATTATTTAGAAAAATCAACACTAGAAAGCTTTTCAAGCAAGGTTTTAAAATTACCATTTTGTAAGACATCTTTAAATTGTGAGCGATAAGTTTGTATGATACTTATGCCAAAAATATCTACATCATAAATTTGCCAATCATTATTTTTATCATAAAATTTAAAGATTACAAAATTTTCTTTACCATCTACTATCATAGAAGTTTTTAAAAAGGCTCTTTTATTTTTTTCTTCTAAATTAATCACTTTTAATTTTTGAGAATCATACAAAGCAAGCTTATCTGTGAAACTTTTTTTAAGGTTTTTTTCAAAAGCTTTGTTAAATTCATTTTTTTCATTTTCACTTAATTTTTCATATCTTGTAGAAAGACTAAGTTTAGCCATAAGTTCATAATCAAAAACACCATCAAATAAAGCAAAGATTTTTTCCGCTGCTTTAGCTTTATCGTTTTTATTTTGATCTAGAATTTTTAAGCTCTCATCAATTTTTTCTTGCATGGTTTTAGAAATATCTTGCAAATTTAAAGCAAAAGCAAATACTACGCTAAAAAACAAAGCTATGATTTTTTTCATTTTATCTCCTTATTTGATGAGTTCTTGGCGTCTTTGTTCATACGCATCGCGTATAAAAATGTAATAATCTACACTATTTTGGTAAATATCATCTATTTTTTCATACTCAAAACTTAATTCATTGAGTTTTAATGCAGCATTTACACCCACACCAACCCAAAAATTCTCAATATACCCCTCAGGCACCATAAACCAATTTACAGGCAAAGCTAAAGCATCTCTTACATTATAAGGACCTAAAAGTGGAAGCACTAAGTGTGGTCCACTACCTACTCCCCATTTACCCAAAGTCGTTCCAAAATCAGCTTCATAACTTTTTAAAGGAGTTTTACTCGCACTATCTAACAAACCAAATCCAAAAATCACATTCACACAAAATCTTCCAAATTCCTCACCAGCTTTTCTAAATTCTAAACTTAAAAGATGATTAATAAATCTAAAAGGTGATCTTGTGGTATCAAAAGCATTTTTTACACCTGTTCTTATAAAGCTTGGAGTAATGCTTTTATAAGAAAGCACAACCGGTCTTAAAAAATAAGTATAAAGATCATAATTAAATTTACTCATAGCTTTATTGTAAGTATAAAAGCTATCTTTGACTTCTTTTTTTTGATATTCTTGTTCAAAATCTTCAAAGTCATTTGCCAAAATCAAAGTGTTAAAAAATAAACACAAAGTTAGTATGTATTTTAACAAGCTTTTTCCTTTTAAAATTTCATAAATTGAAATCTTATATTATACAAAAATTAAAATAAATTTTTACATTAAAAATATTCTTTAAAAAAAATTAGTAATTTTTATTTACTTATGAAATAAGTCTTAGAAAATATGCAAAAAATATAAATTTATTTTTGCTTTTAAAAATAAGCTATAATTTTTTTAAAATTTACTATTAAAAGGATAAAAAATGAAAAAAATTTTTACCCTACTTTTTTTGTGTATTTTTGGCTATAGTGCTGATGTAAATATCGCTGCAGCTGCAAATGTAGCTTACGCTTTTAAAGCCTTACAAAAAGAATTTCAAAAAGAAAACCCTGATATTAGTATCAATGTAAGCTTAGGTGCTAGTGGAAATTTAGTCTCACAAATCAAAAATGGAGCGCCATTTGATATATTTATGGCTGCAAATATGAAATTTGCACAAAGTTTGTATGAAGATAATTTTGCTAGTACAAAACCTGTTATTTATGCTCAAGGAGCTTTAGCTTTACTAAGTGTTAGAATGGATTTAAGCAAAGGATTAGACACGCTTAAAGAAGAAAAAGTAAAAATCATCACCATAGCTAATCCCAAAGCTGCTCCCTATGGTCAAGCTAGTATAGAAACTTTACAAAATGCTAAAATTTATGAGCAAACAAAAACTAAAATTATCGAGGCAAAATCCATAGGAGAAGCACTTACTCAAACATTAAAAGCAGCCGATGTGGGTTTTATAGCAGCAAGTGCTTTATATGAAGATACGCTAAAATCTTATAAACTCCAAGAAGGAAAAAATTATATTTTAATCAATCCAAAGCTTTATGAACCAATCAATCAAGGCATTATCATCACTTCTTATGGTAAAAATAATGCCAAAGCAAAGAAATTTTATGATTTTATTTTAAGCAAAAAGGCTAAGGAAATTTTCAAAGCTTATGGCTATAATATCCCATGATTAAAGCTAAAATAAATACTATAAAAAATCATGAAAATATAAACTGGGTAGAATTTCTTATAAATAAACATAAATTATTTATGCTTGCTTTAGAACTTGATGAAAAAGCAAGCATTGATCAAGAAGTTTTACTAGCTTTTAAAAGTAGCGAGTGCTTGCTTAGTAAAAAAAATTTAGAAAATTCATTTTTAAATACCTTTTATGCAAAAATCATTGATATTTTTCAAGGACAAATCATCACTATCGTAAGATTAGAAAATGAAATTTGCACTTTCGAAGCTCAAATTAGCACCCATGAGTTTTTAGAGCAAAATTATCAAAAAAATGATTTTGTATTTGCTTATGTACATCCTAGTGCTTTATTTATCAAAGAGTATTTATGCTAAAACTTGACTTTGAAAAAATCTTTAAAAATAAAGAAAAAGAATTTAAACTTAAGGTTAAATTTGAAGTTAAAGAAGGAGAATTTTGTGCTATTTTTGGAAAAAGTGGTAGTGGCAAAACTACGCTTTTGAGAATTTTAGCAGGTTTTGAAAAAGCACAAGGAATTTGCACTTTTAATAATACGATATTTTTTGATGATAAAAACTTTCTAAGCCCACAAAAAAGAAAACTTGGTTTTGTTTTTCAAGATTATGCTTTATTTGAAAATATGAATGTAGAACAAAACTTACTTTTTGCTAAAAAAGATCTAAAATTTGCTAATGAGCTTTTAGAACTTTTAGATTTAAGCAAACACAAAAAAAGTCATATTTTAGAACTAAGCGGGGGACAAAAACAACGCGTAGCTTTAGCAAGAGCCATTATGCAAAAACCCAAACTTTTACTTTTAGATGAGCCATTTAGCGCCTTAGATAATGAGATAAAACTACACTTGCATGATTATCTTTTAAATATACACAAAACTTATAAAATCACTACTATTTTAATCAGTCATGATGTAAGTGAAGTTTATAAACTAGCTAATAAAGTCATCATTTTAGAAAATGGAGCCATCATCAAAGAAGGCTCGCCTAATGAAGTTTTTTTAAAAACACAAGGCTCACAAAAATTTGCTATAAAAGCACGCATTTTAAAACTACAAAAGCAAGATAGCATATTTATAGCCATACTTGCCATAGGTAATCAAATCAGCCAAGTAGCACTAAGCCCTTTAGAAGCTAAAGATTTTAAAGAAAATGATGAAGTGCTTTTGAGCCAAAAAGCTTTTGCGCTAAATTTAACTAAGATATAAAAAACAATGTTAAAATAAGATAAATTATCACAAGGTTATAAATGACTTATGGATTTTTTATCTTAAAATTTTATACTAGCTTATGGACAAAATGGAAGATAAAAACTGCATATGGTTATTTTTTCTACGCCATAGCTCCACCTTTTATCCTTTTGTAGTTTCATTTTTAAATTAATTTAAAAGGATATAAAATGCATTGGTTAGTATTAGCAATTAGTATAGTTTTTGAAGTGATTGCAACAAGCTCGATGAAGTATGCAAGCATAAGTAAAAATAATCTTTATTTAATCGTTTTTGCGGTGTTTTTTTCATTTTCTTTAGCAGGTTTATTTTATGCTTTGAAAAAAATTGATTTAAGTATAGCTTATGCAACTTGGGCAGGTTGTGGTTTGGCATTAGTTAGTGTGGTGGGATTTTTAATCTTTAAAGAAGCAATTACTCTTAATAAAATCATTTTTATTATTTTAATCATCACTGGAGTGGTGGGATTAAAACTTAGTGCTTAAGCCTTTTGGCTTAAAGCACATTCATACTTTGTATCATTACTTTTGCTTTACATTCAGCACAGCAATATAGTGTTTTTATCTTAGCTTCATCGCCCATAAATCTTGGCTTCATAATGCTAGCGATTTTTTCAATGGCCTTTTTAGTAGCGAATTCTTTCCCACATTCTACACAAGCAAAAAGTTCATCTTGAGCTAAAACCATAAAAGAAAAATACTCTTTTTCTAAATCTATCCCGCTTCTTTGAAGCATTAAAGTATCTTTTTCAGCACAACTTGCCTCACAATATCCACAGGTAGTACATAAGCTTGCATTAAATTTCAAAGAATTATCCTTAGCATCAGCTACCAAAGCTCCTACATTACAAGCTCCCACACAAGAAAGACATAAGGTACAGGTATCTGTATTGATAGTGATTTTTCCATAGCGTATCCATTCTTTGCTTGAGATATTGCCTAAATTTTCTTCTTTTATAAGCTCTCTTAATCTTATAGCAAAATCTTCTCTTTTTAAAAGCGCAGGATTATAAGATATAAATTTAAGATTTTCTATAAAATGTGCTTGATTTATAGCCTCTAAAAGTTCTTTTTCATCTTTAGCTAGAAAAACTGCGTTTTGTTTAAATTTTCTTTGAAATATCTCATTCATCAAAGCTATTACTTCTAAAGCACCTTGCGATAAGCCATCACTATAAAAAATCACACTCGCACCACTTGTTTGAAGCATAGCTAAAAAATGTGCTTGATCAAGATAGTTTTCGCCTTTAATCATAAAAGGCATTACATCTTCTTTTAAAGTGATATTTAAATTTTCTATAGACATTTTCTCAGGGATTATTAAAATGATTTTATCTTCATAAAATTTTAAAATTTCATAAAAGCTATTGCGTGGCATAGCTGCATAATCAAGCGCTCCACTAGGACAAATTCCTACACAATCACCACAGCTTAAACAATCCACATGAGAAAATTCTAATTTTCTTTGCTCATCATCTTTTAAAATAGCCACACTAGGACAAATTTCAGCACATTTTCCACAATGAATACTTCTTCTTTCATGGTATTGACAAATGCTATCATCATAACTAATATAATTTCTAAATTTATATTTTGGAGAATTAGAATTTAAAAGTTTTATAAGCTCTTCTTGACTTAAGGTGGTTAAATCATAGCAACCACTTTGTTGATCAAAACTTTCTTTTTTTACATCATATAAGAAAAAATCACAATCAATCTCTACTTGCTCATTATCTTTTAAAGCTATCACACAAAGCTCGCCCACGCAACCTAAAACACCCAAACATTGCTCATTACTTAGTTTTAAAACCTTGTATTCTTGTTTTTTTAAGCTTTCAATAAGCTTATCTTGATCCTCATCGCTTACAATAATTACATTTTTACCCACTTCTTTGGTGTATTCTAAATCAAGCCCTAAATCATAAACTTTAGATCTAATCTTATATAAGGACTCAATAGTTTTAGCTTTTTTAAGTACATCATCTTGTGAGTTTTTAAGGTAAAAATTAATTTCAGGCGCATAAATTTCAGGATTTAAAAGCTTTGAATTTCCTATAAAAACTTCTTCATTACAGGCTTTTTGAACTATGCTAATATCATCACTTAAAGGAATTAAATCTTCATTTTCTAAAAATACAAAATCTTTCATAACACTCTCTTTTAAATTTTTTAATCTTAATTATATAAATTTCATTATAAAAAAGTTATAATTTTACTAATTTATTCTTAAGGTTTAAGATGAACAAATTTAGAAATTTTCCACCCATAAACACACTCATAAACGATGAAAACTTGGCTAATTATCCTTTGTATTTAAGATCTCATTTTGCAAAAATAGTTGTTTCAAATTGTAAAAAAGAACTAAGTAAAGATGAAAATTTAAATTTTAGCTTGCAAGATTTGCTAAGTAAAATTGCTCAAAGTATTGATGAGTTTTTAAACATGCAAAGTCAAAGTTTGATCAATGCTACTGGAGTTATCATTCATACTAATCTTGGTCGTAGTATTATTGATGAGAGTATTTTTGAAAGAACTAAAGAAATCATCTGTTCTTATTCAAATTTAGAGTTTAACATGCAAAGTGGCAAAAGAGGCTCAAGGTATGACGCACTTAGTGCGAATTTAAAAATATTATTTGATTGTGAAGATTGCTTAGTTGTTAATAATAACGCCTCGGCTGTATTTTTGATCTTAAACACCTTAGCAAAAAATGAAGAAGTTATTACTTCAAGAAGTGAGTTAGTTGAGATTGGGGGAAATTTTAGAATTCCTGAAGTTATGCTAGCAGCTGGAGTTAAACTAAAAGAAATAGGCACGACTAATAAAACTCATCTGTATGATTATGAAAAAGCTATCAATGAAAATACTAAGATGATTTTAAAAACTCATCGTTCTAATTTTGCTTTTAAAGGATTTTTTGAAGAAGTAAGCTTAAGTGAAATTCATGCTTTAATAAAAAAGAAAAAACTCATATCTTATTATGATTTGGGTGCTGGCTGGTGTGAAAAGATTAATAAACAACTTAGTAAAAATGAACCAAGCGTGAAAGAGCTTTTAAAACATTGTGATATTTTAAGTTTTAGTGGCGATAAACTTTTTGGTTCTACGCAAGCAGGCATTATACTTGGAAAGAAAAAATACATTCAACAATTAAAGAAAAATCAACTTCTAAGAATGCTAAGGGTTGATAAAATCACTCTAGCTTTTTTAAATGAAACTGCCAAAGCTTACTTAGAAAAAGAATATGAAAAAATCCCCACACTAAAACTTTTAAATGATGATTTAAAAACCATAGAAAAAAAGGCACTCTTTATCAAAGAAAAAATTCCTATAAAATGTGAGTTAAAAGCTTCTAAAAGTTTAGTAGGTGGTGGCTCTATGCCTGATAAAAGCTTAGATACTTTTGTGTTAAGTTTTGATGAGAAAGCTTTGCTTTTACAAGAAAAATTTAGAAAAAAAGGCGTAATCGGTCGTGTTGAAAATGGGCATTTTGTGCTAGATTTTAGAAGTATTTTAGAAAAAGATTTAAACCGTTTAATCCACGCTATCAAAGAGGTATTTCATGCATAGTATCATCATAGGCACTGCTGGGCATATTGACCATGGTAAAACTTCGCTTATTAAAGCTTTAAATGGTTTTGAAGGTGATAATTTAAAAGAAGAGCAAGAAAAAGGCATTACGATTAATCTTAGTTTTTCAAATTTAAAAAGTGAAAATTTAAATATTGCTTTTATCGATGTGCCTGGGCATGAAAGTTTAATTAAAACTATGATAAGTGGTGCTTTTGGCTTTAGAGTGTGTATGTTTGTCATAGATATAAACGAGGGTTTAAAGGCTCAAAGTATAGAGCATTTAAGGGTTTTGGAATTTTTAGGCGTAAAAGATGTAGTGCTTATTTTGAGTAAGGTTGATTTATGCAAGGATTTAGTACAAAAGCAAACAGAGCTTTTAAAAGAATTAAAAGCCTTTAAAATCAATATCTTAAAAGTTTTTCCAACAAGCATTTATAATGAGCAAAGTATATTAAATTTAAAAAACTATCTACTTAGTTTAAAGCCTAAAGAAAATGATGAAAATTTGATTTTTAGATACTACATTGATAGAGTTTTTTCTCTAAAAGGTATAGGAACGGTAGTAACAGGAAGCTTAAATGAAGGAAAAATAAGCAAAAATGAAAAAATCTTTTGCCTTGAAAATCAAAAAGATATCATTGTAAAAAATATACAAATTCATGAAGAAAATGTTTTAGAAGCAAAAGCTTATAATAGGGTTGCCTTGAGTTTAAATTGTGATTATCATGAGTTAAAAAAAGGCTATGTATTAAGCAAAAAAGGTGTTTTTAAAAGCTTTAAAAGTATCGATGGGGTTGTTTTTAATACAGAGATTAAACACGGGAGTATTTTAGAATTTTGTAGTGGTTCAAAAAAGCTTAATGCAAAAATTAGTGTAATTAAAGAATTTGAAGATAAAACTTATATTAGCTTGGAGTTTGATAAAAACTTACCTTTGTGTTTTGATGATAAATTCATCTTGCTTGAAAATGGGCGTATTAAAAGTGGTGGCGTGGTATTAAATGCAGTAAGCGAGCCTTTAAAAAAAGATATAAAAGCTAAGTATTTAACACTTTTAGAACAAAAAAATTTTAAAAAAGTATTTGAGTTTTTAAAACAAACTCACAAACTTGGCTTTGGCTTACTTTCAAGCTATCAACGCTTTAAACTCACTCATGAGCAAGCCTTAAACTTAGCAAAAAGTTTAGATCATGTTTTTGTAGATGAGCAAGCTTTAAATGTATATGATTTAAATGCTATGCAAACTTTGAAAGAATTTATTGATTTTATTTTCTCTAAAAATCCTTATGCTTTAATCTCGCCTCATTCTATCGCCTTAAGGCTTAGCTGGGCAAGTGAGAGCTTTTGTGCTTATGTACTCAAGCAAATGCAAGAAAAATTAGATTTTAAAGACGGCGTATGGTTTTTAAAAGGACAAAATTTTGAAAAATTACAAGAAAAGGCTCATTGTGAGCTTTATGAAATTTTAAAAAAAGAAGGCATAAAACCTACCGCACCTTACAATCTTTATGAGTATTTAGAGCTTGATAGAAAAAATGGAGATCTTATCTTAAAAAAACTCACCAAAGAAAACAAAGTCAAAAGATTAGCGCATAATCTTTTTATAGAAAAAGATGCCCTTGAAAATCTCATGCAAGAGTTTTTAAAGCTTTTGCAAGATCATCATTTAGATGTCGCTTTTGTAAAAAATCATTTTCAAATTTCAAGAAAATATGCCATAGCTTATTTAGAATACCTTGATAAAAACTATCCTCAAGTTAAAAAAATAGAGGAAAAAAGAATATTAAAAATCTAAGTGTTAAAGATTACATTTTATAATGTGCAAAAATTTTAAAACAAAGGAAAATGATGAAAAAATCTTTAGCTCTCTTAACCCTTGCTAGCTCTTTATTTGCTGCAAGTAATGAAGAAATTATTAATTTTTTTAAGAAAAATCCAAATTTATCAAATGCAAACATTAGTGTTTCTAGTAGAGAAAAAATTCCTGATACTAACTTTGAAGCTGTGATAGTTAATTTTGAAATTAGTGGTAAAAATTTCCAAGAAATCGTTTTCACTCAAGATAATATCATCACAACTGAAGTAATTGATGTAAAAAAAGGTGAATTTTACTCTCAAGTTTATCAAGCAAAACTCATGGAAAAACAACAAGCTGAATTTTCAAAAAAAGCTCTAGTTGAACTTAAAAAAGAAAAAATGTTTGTTTCTTTAGGCGATAAAAACAAACCTTTGCTTTATGTTTTTAGCGATCCTGAATGTCCATATTGTAGAATGCATTTAGATAAAATAGAAGAAACACTAAAAACCCATCAGGTTAAATTTATCTTAACCCCTATCCATGATACTAGTGCTTTTGAAAAATCTGCATTAATTTACAAAGAAAGTAAAAATGCTAAAGATGATGCACAAAAAATCGCTATCATGAAAAAATATTATGATAAAAATTTAAAAGATTATAAAAAACCTAGTGAAGCTGAGGTTAAAGCAGTAAGAGAAACTTTCGCAAAATACTCTAAACTTGGTCTTCGTGCTGTGCCAACTATAATCGATGCTCAAAAATAATTTTTTCTTGCTTGTGTTTGCACTATTTTTAAGTGCTTGCACAGGCCCTATGCAAACTTTTATCCAAACAAATAATGAAGGTATTTTCCTGCATGCTAATAAAAATCAAAGTTTTTCTTTACACATCAATAATCCTTCAAAATTAAACACAAATTTAGAAGCTAAGCTCGCTCAAAAATTACAAAATTTAGGCTTAGTTTTAAATAATGTTCAAAGTGATTATAAAATTTATATCAATATAGTAGATTTTAAGAAATTTTCTTACGCGCAAAGATTACGCGCTTCTAATGCGAGATTTTTTTATAATGACTTTGATAAAATAGATGATGTTTTTGAAATGGAAGTAGAAAATTACTATCTTTTGCAAGTTAATTTACAAATTAGCTCCAAAAACTCTACTCAAAGCACCTCGCTTTTAGCAAGAACTGCTTATCTTGGCAATATAGACAGAGCCAAAGAGTCTTTAGAAGAAAAAATCGCCAATCAAATAACAAGCTTTTTTTATATACACTAAAGATGGCATTTAAGCCATCTTTTTAAATATAACCATGATCAATCATCGCATCAGCTACTTTTTTAAAGCCTGCTATGTTTGAACCTACTACTAAATTTCCTTCATGATTATAAGCTTTTGCACACTCGTATGAATTTTCAAAAATATTTTTCATAATCTTATGTAATTTTGCATCAACTTCCTCAAAGCTCCATTGACACATACTTGCATTTTGTTGCATTTCAAGTTGAGAAGTCGCTACACCACCTGCATTAGCAGCCTTAGCTGGCGCAAATAAAAAGTCTTTTTGATTTAACATAAAATCGATCGCTTCAAGTGTGCTTGGCATATTAGCTCCCTCTGCTACCATACGACAACCATTGTGATATAAGGTTTTAATATCTTCTAAATTTAATTCATTTTGCGTAGCACTTGGAAAAGCTATATCACAAGGTATACTCCATACTCCATTACAACCTTGTTTATACGCACTTTTTGGAGTAAAAATAGCACCTTTTTTAAGCATTGCATAATCACTCACTCTAGCTCTTTTTACTTCCTTAATTTCTTTTAATAAATCTAAATCTATCCCATCTTTATCATAAACAAATCCATCGCTATCGCTTATTGTGATTGCTTTTGCACCAAGTTGATGTAATTTTTCTATGGTATAAATTGCCACATTTCCGCTACCTGAAACTGCACACTCTTTTCCTTCTAATGCATTGTTATATTTTGCTAGCATTTCTTGAGTAAAATACACACAGCCATACCCTGTTGCTTCTGTTCTTACTAAACTTCCACCCCATGGAATTTTCTTTCCCGTTAAAGTTCCATCAAAATTAGAGCTAATTTTCTTATAAGCTCCAAACATATATCCAATTTCTCTAGCACCAACCCCTATATCACCTGCTGGCACATCAGTGCTTGCACCTATGATTTTTGAAAGCTCGGCCATAAAAGCTTGACAAAAACGCATAATTTCTGCTTCGCTTTTGCCTTTAGGGTCAAAATTTGCTCCTCCTTTAGCTCCCCCTATCATTAAACCTGTTAGAGAATTTTTGAAAATTTGTTCAAAACCTAAAAATTTCAAAACATCTAAATCTACACTAGGATGAAATCTGATCCCACCTTTATAAGGTCCTAAACTAGAATTAAACTGTACTCTATAACCAAAATGCGTTTGAGCTTTACCTGCATCATCAATATATACTACTCTAAAAATAGTCGTTTTTTCAGGCATAACAATACGCTCTAATATAGCATGATCTTGATAAGTTTTGTTAGATTCAAGTAAAGGTTCTAAAGAATTTAACACCTCAGTTGCTGCTTGAAAAAAGATAGGTTGTCTTGGGGAAGTTGCTTGAATTTTTTCTAAGGTTTCATTGATATATTGTTTAGCTATACTCATAAATTGTCCTTTTTATAGTATCTTGCTGTTTGCATTGGCTAAAAATTTTTTTAGCGCCTTTTGCTCCTTTGTTCCTATTTTGTAGTAAATTAGCTTTAAATATGCACTAATTTCTTTTTGAGAAAGATTTCTTGACTTAGAATAATCTAGCAAAATATATTGCGGAATGAAAATTTTACTTTTTGTGAAATTTTTCATCATTTTTTTATAAATAGAAAAATTTTTAATACAAGAAAATCGAGCAAAAACAAAAGGTAGTTTTGTCTTTTCATACCATAATTCACATAAATCAATATAATCTTTTGGATTTTGCAAATAAAGTTTTAAAGCCTTATCACCGATGATAACCTCCCCTTTTTGCTTTAAAACTTTTGCAAGAGCATTAGAAGTTGCAGAGCTTGCATCTTCTTTGCTTTCAGATTGTTTTTTCACTAAAACGCTTTTTACCTTTTTGCTTGCGCAAATCCCCACATTTAAGGTTTTGTATTTTTTTCTACGACTTTCAACACTTGAGATAATCGCTGCATCAATGCGTCTAAAATACAAATGGCGATTTAGCTTACTAGGAACCCCTTTTTTGTATTCTGTAGTTTGCTTAACATAGCTAGGAAAAGCTGATTTTTTAAGATAGATATGTAAAGGGAGTAAATTAAGATAATCTATCTTACCAAAAATCATCTCGACCTTTCTATGATTAAGTAAAAATATCCTATTAAAAAATATCTTAAATATAAATTAATTTTATTAAAAACACTAGTAATATCAAATTTATATAATTTAAAAAGAAAAAAAGTAACATTTAAAACATATTTTTTAAATGATTTTTAAAAAATATGTTTTTATAACTCATATAAACAATAAAAAATAGATAAAATTAAGTTTTATAATAAAAAATTATTTTAAATAAAACTTAATTTACAAAAAATTATTTTAAACTATCAAAATATCTCTGATAATCAAAATTATTTATCAAAGCTACTCCATCTTCAACCGCAGCTTTTGCTACCGCAGCACTAACTACAGCTTTTACTCTGCTATCAAATGGTTTTGGTATCACATAATCTCTACCAAAACTAAGCTCTTCTACTCCATAAGCTTGTTTTACCTCATCAGTTACTTCAAGCTTAGCTAAATCAGCCAAAGCTTTTGCGGCTGCTATTTTCATATTTTCAGTAATTTTAGTTGCCTTTACATCTAAAGCTCCTCTAAAGATAAAAGGAAAACCTAAAACATTATTAATTTGATTTGGATAATCACTTCTACCTGTTCCAACTATAGCATCGTTTCTAACTCTTTTAACATCTTCTGGCATTACTTCAGGTACAGGATTAGCTAATGCAAAAATCACAGGATCTTTTGCCATACTTAAAATCATCTCATCATCTAAAATCTTAGGTGCACTCAAACCCAAAAATACATCAGCACCTTTTAAAGCTTCTCTTAAAGTGCTATCTTTGGTATCGCTTACAAATTCTAGTTTATATTTATTTAAATCATCTCTTTGAGTATTAATCACACCTTTACTATCTACTAAAACGATATTTTTAACCCCTAAATTTCTATACATTCTAGCACTTGCAATACCTGCTGCACCTGCACCACTTACCACTACTTTAATATCTTCAAATTTTTTACCACTAATTTCCATAGCATTCATTAATCCTGCTGTAGAAATAATCGCAGTTCCATGTTGGTCATCATGCATTACAGGAATTCCAAGATCTTGCAAGGCAGCTTCTATTTCAAAACATTTTGGTGCTGAAATATCTTCTAAATTAATCCCTCCAAAAGTAGGCGCTATAGCTTTACAAAAAGTAACAATTTCATCTATACTATGAGCATTAATTTCTAAATCATAAGCATTAACATTAGCAAATTTTTTAAACAAACAAGCTTTTCCTTCCATAACAGGTTTGCTTGCACTCGCTCCTATATTGCCAAGTCCCAAAACCGCACTACCATCGCTTACTATAGCAACTAAATTAGCTTTATTAGTGTATTTATAAGCTAAAGTTTCATCTTTTGCTATCTCAATACAAGGTTCAGCAACTCCAGGAGAATACGCCAAAGATAAATCATGTGCACTATCCATAGGCTTTCTAGCAACAATATCTACTTTACCACCTAAGTGATATTCTAAAGCCTCTTCTTTTAAATTCATTATTTTTCCTTCATATAATTTAATAAATTTTTTATCCTAAGTTTAGCCTTTTGCACTCCTAAAAATTCCAATACTTCAAATATACTAGGACTAACCGAATTTCCTGTGAGTGCGATGCGTATAGCTTGAGCTAGATCTTTTAACTTAAGATTATTTTCTTCTAAGAATTGATTAGTTAATTCTTCAAATTCACAAGCATTTTTTTGCTCATTTAAAACCATAGCGTATTTTTCCAAATAAGTTAAATTTGTAACATTGAGAAATTTATCTACAGCCTTTTGATCATATTCTTTTGGGTCATTTAGTAACACTTTAGCCCCACTAATAATATCATGTAAGGTTTTAGCTCTCTCTCTTAACATATCTAGCAAAAAGCCTGCTTTTTCATACTGACTTAAATCAAATCCTAAATCTTTTAATTGTCTATTGATTTCTTCAAAAGGTAAAGTTTTAATATAATGAGCATTAAGCCATTCTAATTTTTTAAAATTATAACAAGAAGCGCTTTTATTGATATGATTTGGATCAAAAAGTTCTTGCATACTTTCTAAAGAAAAAATTTCATCATCGCCATGACTCCAACCAAGACGCACTAAGAAATTAAGCAGGGCTTGAGGTAAAATCCCCATATTTTTATATTCCATCACATCAGTTGCTCCATGACGCTTAGAAAGTTTCTTACCATCTTCACCATGTATCATAGCTACATGATAAAATTTAGGTATTTTAAAGCCTAGTGCTTCATAAAGGACAATTTGTTTTGGAGTATTTGATAAATGATCATCTCCTCTTATAACATCACTCACACCCATTAGTGCATCATCAATTACAACGGTTAAATTATAAATTGGGCTACCATCGCTTCTTGCAATTACAAAATCATCTAAAATATCTTCAGCCTTAAAACTAACCTCGCCTTTAATGCCATCTATAAATTTAATCTCTCCACTTTGTGGTGCTTTTATACGCACCACAGGCTCAATGCCACTTGGGGGAGTTCCTTTAAATTCTCTATATCTACCATCATATTTTGGACGCTCTTTAGCTGCTTCTTGCTTAGCTCTTAACTCATCAAGCTCTTCTTTGCTCATATAACAATAATAAGCCTTGCCCTCATCTAGTAATTTTTGAATGTATTTTTTATAAATATCAAATCTTTGAGATTGATACTCAATCATCCCATCATAATCAAGTCCGCACCATTTAAATGCTTCTATAATAGCTTGCGTAGCTTCTTGTGAATTTCTTTTTAAATCCGTATCTTCAATACGCAATAAAAATTTACCCTTATTTTTTCTTGCATAAAGATAATTATATAAAGCTGTTCTAAGCCCTCCTATGTGCAAATATCCTGTTGGAGAAGGAGCAAAACGCGTTGTGATTTCTTGCATATTTTTACCTTTTTTAAATTTTTATTGTTATAATGCTATATTTACACTTAAATAAAGGTTTTATATGAGAAAATTTTTAATATCTTGTTGTTTTGCTGCAAATATTTTATATGCTCAAACCCTTGGTGGTGTAGCAATGGTAGTAGAAAATCAACCTATTACTCTTTATGATATAGAACAAACTATGAAAGAATTAAAAACTAATGACAAACAAAAAGCTATAGCATTTTTAGTAGATGATAAAGTTCAACAAAGCGAAGCTAAAAAGTTAGGAATTTATGTAAGCACTTTTGAACTTAATGAAAAATTAGCCCAAATAGCAAAAGGCAATAAAACTGACATTAATGGTTTGCAAGCAAAGATAGAAAAAGATGGTTTAAGTTTTGAAGTTTTTAAAAACAAAGTTAGAAAAGATCTTGAAAGAGAAAAACTTTATAGAAGCATAATGCAAAATGCAAAAATCAATATTGATGATGAAACACTAAAACATTTTTATGAAAGCAATCTTGATAAATTTAGCACTTTTTCAAATATAGACTTAGTTGTTTATAATTCTACCAATCCTGAACTTTTACAACAGCTTGCACAAAATCCTATGTATAAAAATTCTCAAATTAAATCAAAAGCCATTAGTTTAAACGCAGCTAGTTTAGATCCAAGATTACTTGCTTTGTTAAATAATACAAAAATAGGAGAATTTACTCCAGTGTTAAATGGCGAAAACGCTTATATAGTGTATTTTGTAAAAGAAAAATATGGTAAAAATCCTATCGAATTTGATTTAATCAAAGATCAAGTTAGCAATGTCTATACCCTAACTCAAAAAGAACAAGCCTTAAAAAATCATCTTGATAAAATAAGAGCAAATGCTCATATAGAAGAATTAAGATAGGTTAAAACCTATCTTCAATTAATGTCTTGAAAGATAATTTGTATCATAATTATTATTGATAAAATCTGCATTATCCATCATTGCTAAATGAAAATCTTTGGTTGTTTTTATCCCACCTACGATAAGCTCTTGCAAGGCTATTTTCATTTTAGCTATAGCTGTGTTTCTATCTTCTCCCCAAACGACTAATTTTCCAATCATAGAATCATAATAAGGAGGCACACTATAATCTTGATAACAATGGCTTTCCATTCTTACATTGCGTCCTGCAGGAGCTACATATTTTGTGATTTTACCTGGGCAAGGTAAGAAAGTTTTAGAATCTTCAGCAGTAATTCTACATTCTATAGAATGACCTTTAAGTTTAATTTCTTCTTGTTTTGGTAAAGGATACCCTTCTGCTACTTTAATCATAAGCTCGATAATATCTACCCCGCTTACCATCTCACTCACACAATGCTCAACCTGCAAACGCGTATTCATTTCAATAAAATAAAAATCTAAATTTTTATCCACTAAAAACTCAAAAGTTCCCGCACCCTCATAATCAATAGCCTTAGCAGCTTTAACTGCTGTTTCATGAAGTCTTGCTCTTGTTTTTTCATCTAGTAAAATTGCAGGAGATTCTTCTATAAGTTTTTGATGGCGTCTTTGCATAGAGCAATCTCTCTCACCCAAATGTATCACATTTCCAAAGCTATCTCCTATGATTTGCACTTCTATATGGCGTGGGTTTTGGATGTATTTTTCCATATACATAGTTCCATCGCCAAAAGCACTCATCGCTTCACTTTCTGCTGACCAGTAAGCTTTTTCTAAATCTTTTTCATCTTCAACTACACGCATACCACGGCCGCCACCACCTGCTGCTGCCTTTAAAATCACAGGATAGCCTATTTCTTTAGCAAGTTTTTTTGCTGCTTCAACCCCACCTAAAGCCCCATCGCTTCCTGGGATTACAGGCACACCTGCTCTTTGCATTACTTGTTTTGCTTTACTTTTATCACTCATTAGTGCCATAGCAGCTACTGAAGGGCCTATGAATTTGATATTATGTTTTGCACAAATTTCAACAAAATTTTGATTTTCACTTAAAAATCCATATCCTGGAAAAATCGCATCCGCTTCACTAATTTCAGCTGCACTAATAATAGCTGGGATATTTAAATAGCTTTCTGAACTTCTAGCATTTCCTATGCAAATACTCGCATCAGCATATTTTAAATACAAAGCATCTTTATCTGCAGTAGAATACACACAAATTGCTTTTTTTCCCATTTCTTTTACAGTTCTTAAAGCTCTTAATGCAATTTCTCCACGATTTGCTATTAAAACTTTTTTAATTTCCATTTTATAATTTCTCCACCACAAATAAAGGCATACCAAATTCTACAGGCTGACCATCTGCAACTAATACTTCTACTATCCTACAATCATATTCAGCTTCGATTTCATTCATAATTTTCATCGCTTCAATAATTGCTATAGTACTTCCTTTTTTAATAGTTTGTCCTGCTTTAGCAAAAGGTGCTGCACCTGGGCTTGGAGCTTGATAAAAAGTACCTACCATAGGGCTATTGATAGTCGGTTTATTAGAAGAGTTTGAGCTTGCTTTGGTTTCATTAACTACATTTACATTAATTGGCTGTGGAGCTGGAGCAACAGGAGCTGGAGCTGGTAATTCACAACACATATCTCTTTCAAGTTCTATTTCAAATCCATCTTGTTCTTTTATTTTAATCTTGCTTATATTTGCTTCTGCAAAAAGTTGCATTAGTTCTTTGATTTCTTCTTTTGTCATATATTCTCCTTAATTTATAAGACTTAATTTATAATTATATATAAAAATACTAAAAATAACTTCAATTATTTATTTTTTACTTTTATTTTAAGATATAATTTAAGAATTCACTTTAATTATAAAGGACAAAAATGGGCTTAAAAGCAGATAATTGGATCAAAAAAATGGCATTAGAGCACAATATGATAGAGCCATTTTGTGAAGCAAATATAGGTAAAGGTATAGTTAGTTATGGGCTTTCAAGCTATGGATATGATATAAGAGTTGGAAGAGAATTTAAGATTTTCACTAATGTAAATTCCACCGTTGTAGATCCTAAAAATTTTGTAGAAGAAAATGTAGTAGATTTTGTAGGCGATGTATGTATAGTACCTGCAAATTCTTTCGCTCTTGCAAGAACAGTTGAGTATTTTAAAATGCCAAATGATGTTTTGGCTATTTGTCTTGGCAAAAGCACTTATGCAAGATGTGGCATTATAGTAAATGTAACCCCTTTTGAGCCAGGTTTTGAAGGACATATCACTATAGAAATTTCAAACACAACCCCACTACCTGCTAAAATTTATGCTAATGAAGGTATAGCTCAAGTTTTATTTTTACAAGGAGATGAACCTTGTGATGTAACATATGCTGATAAAAAAGGCAAATATCAAGCTCAAACAGGTATAACTTTACCAAGAATTTTAAAATAATTTTATTTTCAGTCGATATAAAAACTTAGTCAAGTAATAGGAAAATAAATATGTTTAATGGAAAAAGCATTTTAATCACCGGTGGCACAGGAAGTTTTGGAAAAACTTATACTAAAACTTTACTTCAAAAATACAAACCTAAAAAAATCATCATTTATTCAAGAGATGAGTTAAAACAATTTGAAATGGCAAGAAAATTTAACGATGATTGCATGCGTTATTTTATAGGTGATGTAAGAGATAAAGAAAGATTGAGCATAGCAATGAAAGATGTTGATTTTGTCATTCATGCAGCTGCTATGAAACATGTGCCAATTGCAGAATATAATCCAATGGAATGTATAAAAACTAATATCCATGGAGCACAAAATGTAATCGATGCGTGTTTGGAAAATAATGTAGAAAAATGTATCGCTCTTTCAACCGATAAAGCATGCAATCCTATTAATTTATATGGAGCTACAAAGCTTGCAAGTGATAAGCTTTTTGTAGCAGCAAATAACATAGCAGGAAATTCTCACACTAAATTTAGCGTTACAAGATATGGTAATGTAGTGGGCTCAAGAGGATCTGTCATACCATTTTTTAAAAAACTAATCAATGAAGGCGCTAAAGAACTTCCTATCACAGATGAGAGAATGACAAGATTTTGGATATCCTTAGAAGATGGAGTTAATTTCGTGCTGAATAATTTTGCCTATATGCATGGAGGGGAAATTTTCGTGCCAAAAATTCCTTCTATGAAAATCGTTGATTTAGCTAAAACTATGGCTCCTAATTTAGCTCATAAAATCATAGGTATAAGAGCAGGTGAAAAACTACATGAAATTATGATTTCAAGTGATGATAGTCATTTAACTTATGAATTTGAAAATTATTATGCCATCAGCCCAAGCATTCAATTTAATAACACTAATGTTGATTTTAGTATAAATGCAAAAGGACAAAAGGGTAAAAAAGTTTCTAATGGCTTTTCTTATAGCTCTGATAATAATCCATCATGGATTAGCCAAGAAGAGCTTTTAAATATAATAAATCATACAGAGCTTGAAAAATGATAACTTATTCTCATCAAAATATTGACGAACAAGACATACAAGTAGTTTGTGAGGCTTTAAAAGATGATTTTTTAACCGGTGGAAAAAAGGTTGAAGAATTTGAACAAGCCCTTTGTGAATATGTAGGTGTAAAATATGCTTGCGTGCTAAATTCAGCTACTTCTGCTTTACACCTTGCATATTTATCTTTAAATGTAAAAGATAAAATTGTCTTAACAACCCCCATTACCTTTGCTGCGACTGCAAATGCAGCTTTAATGGCAGGTGCTAGGGTTGAGTTTATAGATGTAAAAAGCGATGGAAATATTGATGAGAAAAAACTTGCTTTAAGATTAAGCCAAGATAGCTCTAATATAGGAGCAATTTGCGTGGTTGATTTTGCGGGAAATAGTGTAGAAATGGATGAAATTTTAGCCTTAGCTAAACAACACAACATCCCACTAATTGATGATGCAAGTCATGCTCTAGGTGCTATTTATAAAGATCAAAAAGTAGGTTCTATGGGGGATTTGAGCATATTTTCTTTTCATCCGGTTAAACCTATCACAACCTTTGAAGGTGGTGCGGTTGTTAGCAATGATGAGGAATTAATCTCAAAAATCAAGCTTTTAAGAAGTCATGGCATAGTCAAAAAAAGACTTTGGGATAGTGATATGATTGAACTAGGCTATAATTATCGTTTAAGCGATGTAGCTTGTGCTTTGGGTATAAATCAACTTAAAAAACTTGATAATATGCTAGAAAAAAGAGAAATCATCACAAGTTTTTACGATAAAGAATTTGAAAAAAATCCTTATTTTAGCACTATAAAAATCAAAGATTATAAAAAAAGCTCAAGACATTTATATCCTATTTTGCTTTTTCCTGAGTTTTATTGCCAAAAAGAGATTATTTTTGAAAAATTATTAAATTTGGGCATAGGTGTACAAGTGCATTATAAGCCTACTTATGAGTTTAGTTATTATAAAAACTTATATGGAAATTTATTCTTAGAAAATGCGGATAATTTTTATAAAGCTGAACTTAGCATACCTGCTCATCAAGAAATGAATTTAAAAGAAGCACAATTTATTAAAGATAGTTTATTTAAGATTTTAGAAGAAACTAAAAAGGCTTATTGTGAGTAAAAGTATGTATGAGCTAGCTTGTGAGCTTTTTCCTATATGCAGAAGTATTACCGGGAAAGGCTTTAGACAAAGCTTAAAAATACTTGATGAAGCTATGGGGGGGGGTATATTAAAAATTCACTCTATAGCAAGTGGGAGTAAAGTATTTGATTGGGAAGTACCTGCTGAATGGGAGATAAACGATGCTTATATCATCACTCCAAATGGAGAAAAAATTTGTGATTTTAAGCAAAATAATCTTCATGTGTTAAACTATAGCACAGGCATAGACACAGAGCTTAATCTAGCAAGCTTACAAGAACACCTTTACTCTATAGAAGAAATGCCTGGTGCCATACCTTATGTGACAAGCTATTATAAAAGGCGTTGGGGGTTTTGTATAAAACACAAAGATAGAGTTAAACTAAAAGAAGGAAAATATAAAGTTTTCATAGATGCAAAGCACCATGAAAATGGAGTTTTAAACTATGCTGATTTACTCATACCTAGCACGCAAGAAACAAAAGATGAAATTTTAATTTCCACTTATCTTTGTCATCCATCTATGGCAAATAACGAGTTAAGTGGTCCTGTGGTAGCTACATTTTTAGCTAAATGGCTTTTAGAACTTAAAGAGAGAAAATATAATTATCGTTTTGTTTTTATTCCTGAAACCATAGGGAGTATAGTTTATCTTAGTAAACATTTAAAACATTTACAAAAACACACTAAAGCAGGTTTTGTACTCTCTTGCATAGGTGATGACAATGCTTACTCACTCATTCACACTCCAAGTGAAAATACCCTAGCAGATAAAGTAGCTTTGCATACCTTAAAAGAAAAAAATAATTTTAAAGAATTTAGCTTTTTAGATAGAGGAAGCGATGAGAGACAATACTGTGCTCCTTTAGTAAATTTACCCGTAGTCGGAATTTGTAGAAGTAAGTATCTAGAGTATAAAGAATATCATACTAGCAAGGATGACTTAAATTTCATCAGTGAAGAGGGATTGCAAGGTGGCTTAAAAGCTATGCAAGAAATCATTATGAATTTAGAGGTTAATGAAATTTATCAAAATACGATATTTTGTGAACCAAATTTGGGTAAAAGAGGGTTATATCACACTATCAATACTTCTTCAACCAATGATATACCAATATCATGTAATTTTTTAGCATATTGCGATGGTAAAAACGATGTTTTAGATATAGCCTCAAAGCTAAACATGCAAGCTTATGAATTAAAAGATTTAATAGAAAAATTAAAATTTCACGGATTGATAAAATGAAATATTTCTTAGAACATAATGATAAAAAATACTCTAATGTAGATTTAATAGAAGCTTTCAAAAAACTTGGCATCAAAAAAGGCGATATTTTGTGTGTGCATACTGAACTTTTTAATTTTGGCACACCCTTGCTTCCTAGAAATGAATTTTTACAAACTATATTAGATTGTTTTTTTGAAGTTATAGGTAAAGAAGGTACTTTAATCATGCCTACTTTTACTTATAGTTTTTGCAAAAATGAAGTTTATGATAAATTAAATTCTCCTACAAAAATGGGTGCTTTAAATGAATATTTTCGCAAACAAGCAGGAGTAAAACGCACTAATGATCCTATATTTTCCTTTGCTATAAAAGGAGCCAAAGAAGAATTGTTTTTAAAGGACACTACAAGTTGTTTTGGAGAAAATTGTGTGTATGATATTTTAACACAAGAAAATGGAAAATATATACTTTTTGGAAGCACTACAGGACACACTCTAACTCATTATATCGAAGAAGAATACCGAGTAGATTACAGATATTTTAAAGATTTTCACGGAAAAATAATAGACGAACAAAACAGAATGCATGATAAAAAAATAAAATTTTATGTTAGACATTTAGATAAAAAATCTTTACCAAATGTCGATAATATAAACTATATTACTAAAAAAACAAAAAATTTTATATACGAAAATTTTGGTGGTGCAACTATATGTTTATTTCATACAAAAGAATACAAAGAAGCGATAAAAAATGCTCTTGATGAAGATAAAAATATTTTTATATTACAGGATTAATCATGGAAAATAAATTTTATGAAATTTTAGAAAATATACTAGAAGTAAAAGTTGATGAAAATTCAAATTTAAGCATGCAAAATTGCAAAAATTGGACTTCTTTAAATCATATTGATATAATCATGAGCTTAGAAGAAGAATTTGAAATCAAATTTAGCAAAGATGAATTAAGTCAGCTAAAATCACAAAATGAACTTTTGCAAGCTATTAAGGAGAAATTATGCTAGAAAATACAAAAGAATTATTTAAGCTAATAGAAGAAAAAAATCCACTACACAAAAAATGTTTAGATGGATTACAACTCTCTAAAGAAGAATATGAAGATTTAGAAAAGCTTATTGTTTATTACAAAGATACACTAAATATTACTTTAGAAGAACAAGCTCAAAGCTATATAGTTGTATTAAATGATACTTTAGAAGAAACTAGATATTTTATAGAATTTGGAAAATATAGATATAGCACCTTAGCAGAAGTAGAAAATATGGTGTATTTTAATGAAAACTATATGAAGCAATACATGGTAGGTCTTGCTATATCTTCTTTTATATGGAATGCTCATATTGAAGTTAGAAGATATTTTGCTAAGTATATAGATGAAAAACAAAATCAAGAAAATACCTATCTTGAAATAGGACCAGGACATGGTGAATTTTTTGTTAAAGCCCTAAGAAGTCAAAAATTTAAAGAATATTTTGGCATCGATATATCTCCTATAAGTTGTCAAATGAGCAAGGATATGGTAGAAAATCAGTTTGGCAAAATAAATACTAAATGCGAATTTATATGTAAAGATTTTACCAAATGTGAGTTTAACAACAAAGCTGATTTGGTAGTAATGGGAGAGGTTTTAGAACATGTTGAACAACCTTTACAATTTATGAAAGATGTAAAAGCCTTATTAAATGATAATGGAGAAATCTTTGCGACTATACCTATCAACGCTCCTGCAATTGATCATATTTATTTATTTTCTCATCCTGATGAAGTTAAAGAATTACTTAATAAAGCAGGATTGAAAATCAAAGAATGTGAATATTTTATGGCGAATAATTATTCTTTAGAAAAAGCACTAAAAACAAAAAATGCTATTGTAATGGCAGTAGTTTTGGTCAAAGAATGAATCTTTTTTCACCAAATTTAAAAAGAAATGATCTTATAAAACTTAGCAAGGAAAATCATTATAAAAAAATTACTATTAATGTTTTTAGAAATCACTCTTTTGAAGTGATTTCAAGCATACTAAATGCATTTTTAGCCTTTAGTAAATTAAAGGCTGAATTTAACATAAGCTCTTATGATGATAGTTTAAGTTATGATAATTTTCAAAAAGCAGATTTAAACATCATATTTATAGATTTAAACAATTATAAAAAAAATGTAGATGATTTTATCAAAGAAAAAATACAAGAACTATCAAGCATTAGCAACGCTCCTATCATCACACTTTTACTTGGTAATACAAGCTTAAAAGAATATAGTATTTGCAAAATACTAAAGCCCTTTTTAGATGAAAATCTCATCATAGATGATAGTAATTTTGAAATAAATGCAAGCAGACTTAGTAATAAAGCTTGTGTAAAATTAGCCCAAATTCTAGGACTAAAAATCCTACCTAGCCTTTTACAACCAACTTTAAAAGCAATCATCATAGATCTTGATAATACCTTATACCAAGGAATTTTAGGCGAAGATGGTATTGAAAATCTTACTTTATCTAGCAATCATAAAGCCTTGCAAAGTGAGCTTTTAAATTTAAAAAATCAAGGTTTTTTACTCGCCATTGCTTCAAAAAATGAAGAAGAAGATGTAAAAAAACTTTTTTCACAAAGAAAAGACTTTTTATTACAACTTGATGATTTTAGTATGATCAAGGCTAATTGGAAAAGTAAAGACGAAAATATTAAAGAAATTGTAAATTTTTTTAATATAGCTTTTGATAGTGTGTTGTTTATTGATGATAATATAGCCGAAATTGAAAATGTATCACACCTTCATATTAATACCTTACTAGCTGATGAAAATAGTGCTTATAGTTTAAAGCTCTATCCTAGACTTTTAAAAACAAGCTTTAGCAAAGAAGATGAGTTAAGAAGTGCTGATATTAAAGCGAATTTACAAAGACAAGAGCTTGTCAAGCTTAGCCCTAAAGAGTATTTTGAAAAATTACAAATTTGTTTGAAATTTCATATCAACCACGCAGATGAACTTGAAAGAATTTCACAACTACTTAATAAAACTAATCAATTTATATCAAATTACTCAAGATTAAGCTTAAAAGAGTGTGAAGAATTTATGCAAAAACATGCTATTTTGACTATAAGCATGAGTGATAAATTAAGTGATAGTGGCATTATAGCAATTTTTTTAGCTTATAAAGATGAAACAAATTTAATCATAAAAGATCTTTGCATAAGTTGCAGAGCTTTAGGAAGAAAGCTTGAAAAAATTATGCTATATAAGGCTATAGAGTTATTACATGTGCATTTTAATACAAAAGAATGTATTTTATACTTTCAAAAGGGCGAAAGAAATATGCCATTTTTAGAATTTTTATATAGTTTAAATGCAAATATAAAAGAAAATTTTGCTCTAATCCAAAAAGAAATGATAAATTACGAAGGACTTATAATTGAAAGCTAGTTTTAATAAAGCCAAAATAGCAGGTATAAGCGTTTGCGTGCCTAATAAATGTATAAACATAGATGATTGCTTAGAAGATGTTTTTCAAAATGATGTCAAAATGCTAAAAAGAATGAAAAAAATTTCAGGCATACAAGAAAGATTTATTGCTGATGAAAATATTAGCACAACAGATTTAGCCTATGAAGCAAGTATAAATTTATTTAAAATGCTTGATTTTGATAAAAATAAGCTTGATATGGTGATTTTTGTTACACAAACTCCTGATTTTTTTATGCCATCATGCGCAAACTATCTTCACAAACGATTAAATTTAAAACCTCAAACCATAGCTTTTGATGTAAATCAAGCGTGTTCTGGGTATTTATATGGCTTATTTATAGCTTTTTCTTTTTTAGAAAATCAAAATGCAAAAAATATTTTATTAATTTGTGGTGATACTTTAAGTAAAACCATAAACCCTTTAAATCCAAATTTAGCTCCAATCTTTGGCGATGGAGTAAGCGCAACACTCATAAGCTGTGCAAATGAAAAATCGTTTTTTAAGCTTCATTCTAATGGAGAAGGTTTTGACAAACTCATCATACCCAATAGAGCTTTTGCTAAACTTGATGAGAGTAAAAGCTCCAATAAAGAAATATTTCAAACCAATAAGCATAGGAGCTTAGATAATCTTTACATGGATGGGGCTGAAATTTTTAACCAAGCACTTAATCTTGAGAGCCAAAGCATAAAAGAAATGCTTGATTTTTGTGAAAAAAGTAAAGATGAAGTGGATTATTTTTTATTACATCAATCCAATCAATTTTTAGTTGATTCTATTATAAATGACTTGAGTATTGATAGCTCTAAAGCACCAAATTTTTTGATGTCAAAATATGCTAATTTGAGTGCTTGCTCTTTACCTGCTTTACTTTGTGAAATACAAAAAAATGATTTTAATGCCATTTTAAGTGCTTTTGGTGCTGGATATGCCTGGGGGAGTGCTTATATAAATTTTGATAAAAACTTTAAAACTGATACAATTTCAATTTATAAAGGAGAAAAAAATGACTAAAGAAGAATTATTAGAAGCTATTAGCGAAGCTATGCATATGGATGAAACACTAAAAGAAGATATGATTTTAGATGATATTGATGAATGGGATAGCTTAGCTTTTGTATCTATCATGGTATTATTTAAAAACTCACTTGGCAAGCAAATTAGCGGTGGTAATCTTAAAAAATGTGAAAAAGTAAGCGATCTTTTAGCTTTAGCTGGTGTTTAAACAAATATTTGTTTAAACCCTTTCCACACTTAAAACAATC